>JAFCZI010000143.1:0-6288 GCA_019314425.1 Deltaproteobacteria bacterium
AAAGCCTCTCCCCTCCCCCTGGCCGTGGGTTTCGGGCTCAAGGAAAAAGCGGATGTGGATTATCTCACAGGAAAAGCGGACATCGCCGTCATCGGCACCCAGACCATCCGGATCATGGAAAAAGACGGGATTGATGCGGTGGGAGATTTCATCCAGGGATTGCGGGTTTTCTAAGAACCGCGGTACGTCCAAAAAGGATCTTGTAACTTTCTTCCAAAACCAGCCCCGATTTTTCAATCTGAGCAATGCTTTTATGAAACTCCCTTTTTGAAACATGGAAAGGCGGCTCAACCATCATGAACAGGCCCCCAACCGACAGATTGTCCGCCACCTGGGCCATAAGCCGATTCGGATCAGGCACCTCGTGAACCATGTAAAACGCCAGAATAAACTGGACCTTTACATGCAGGTTAAAATCGTTTTTAAGCGCAAGGTGTGGCTCAATCCTGTTTTCAATCCCCCTCTTTTTCGCCCTTTTCATGACCACATCCAGCATCTTCTGCTGAATATCCAGCGCCACCACCTTTCCGGAATTCCCCACCAGTCCGGCCAGCCCCATGCTGTTAAATCCAAGGCCGCATCCCAGATCTATCACCGTCATATCTAGCCTGACATATTTCCCGAAAAGCTTTTCCGGATTGTGAACCCACAGCCTCAATCGGTGGTCAAAGGTATACGCCAGCCACCAGGGACAAATATGTGTATCCATTTTCTTTAACCTCATTGTTTTTTTACAAAATTACAATATTCATTTGCAGATAGCAATTAATATGAGGCTTGAAGCACCTTTCAAATGGCCCGGGACAATTGGCAATTGACAATGAAAAGGGGAAGCTCTAAGATTGCCGCGACGTTTGGTACGAGACCTCTCAAAAAGGTTCAATGTGAACACAGCTTTTGAAATCTATAAAGACATTATCCCGGACTTCTCTCTTTTTCAGGAAAGCCTGACAAAACCTTTTCCCGTTTATCTGCGGATAAATGGCCTCTTGGCACCGCCTTCGAAAGTGGTTTCCGCCCTGAGGGAAAAAGGCGTCGTGATGACGCGGGTCTGCCGGGAACATGAGACCCTTTATATCGCCGAGGATCTCCTCCATCCCGGAAATCTGTTGGAATATTTCCTGGGGCATATTCACCCGCAGGCCGTGACCTCAGCGCTGGCAGCCATGGTCCTTAACCCCCGAAAAGGCACCCTTGTTCTTGACATGTGTGCGGCGCCGGGGGGGAAAAGCGCTCACCTGGCGGATTTGATGGAAAATACGGGCTTCATGGTCTGCAACGATCTCTATGCAAATCGTCATGTATCCCTGGGGCATACCCTTTCCCGGCTGGGGGTGCAGAATTCGGTGGTGACCGGGTATCAGGCGCAGGAATTTCCGTTGCGTCAACCGTTTGATTACATCCTGGCAGATGTTCCGTGCTCCTGCGAAGGCAGATTCAGAGAAACACCCCAAAGCGCCCAATACCAGGAAAACAAAGGGAAAACGCAGATCCCTGATATTCAGAAAAAAATACTCTTACGCGGGTTTGATCTTCTTAAGAATAATGGAGAAATGCTGTACGCTACCTGCACCTACAACCCGGCAGAAAATGAATCCGTGGTCAATTTTCTGTTAAACGAAAGAGATGCGGATCTCTTGCCCATTCATCCGGGAATCGTTTTTGAGCCGGGGCTGACGGAATGGAACCATGAAAAATACGACAAACGCCTTACCCGAACCGCCCGATTTTACCCCCACCATGTCAATTCGGTGGGGTTCTTCATGGCCAGAATTGGCCAGAAATGACAGCCGGCAGGCTGTTACAACCTATCTGTTGGAACGGTTCGGCATCCCGCCGGCGATTCTTGACGAATACTATCTCTTTGAAAGAAAGAAGGGATGGTTTATACTGGGAAAATCTGAACAGGTGCCGCGTGGCGCGCACCTCAAGGTTTCGAAAGTCGGGCTCAGGGCGTTTCGAAAGGTCGGTCAGTTTATAAAACCCACAACACGTTTCATCCAGGCTTTCGGCCGTTTTGCCACGAAATCCATATTCCGGATGGACATGACACAGTTTAAAACACTGGTCCTGACCGGCGAAATTTCCGTTGATCCGACACTGGAGAAAGGGTATGTCATCCTCACACTGGCGGATGATCGCATTTTGGGTCTCGGGTTTTATATCCATGGTGTCATTCGATCCCAACTCCCCGGAAAAGAAATCAGAGAAAGCATGTTGGAATCATTTTAAGTTTAGGAGAATAATTTATGTTGACAAAAAAACAGATGGATATGTACGCTGATGTTCTGTTGTGGGGGCTCAGAAAAGCCAGGACCGACACCTTTAAAAAAGGGGACGTGGTCATGGTACAATTTGATCTCCCCGCGGTGGAACTGGCCGAGTTTCTTCATGGAAAACTCCTGGACATGGGGGTTCATGTGGTGATGCGGTTGGGTAAAACAACGATCATGGAACATGATTTTTATGAAAAATCAGATGAAAAACAACTGGTTTTCAGGGGATCATGGGATGAGGAACTGTTTAAGAACCTCAACGGTCGGATCTTTCTCCATGGCCCCACGTCCTTGACACACCTGGCGGATATCGATCCCCTGCGGATCGGAAAAGTGGCTGTGGCCATGAAACCCCTTCGGGACATCATGCGAAAGCGTGAAGAACGGGGAGAGCTGGGATGGACCCTCTGTACCGTTCCCACCGAGGAATTGGCCCGGCAGGCCAAAATGACCCTTGAGCAATACACGGAGCAGATCATCAAAGCTTGCTATCTGGATCAGGCGGATCCGGTCAAGGCGTGGGAGACCGTTTACAACGACGCGCTGGATATCAAGAAATGGATGAACGACATGGATGTTCAATATTACCATGTGGTATCCGACAACATTGATCTTAAAATCACGCCGGGGGATCAACGGAAATGGATCGGCATCTCCGGGCATAACATCCCCAGCTTTGAACTCTTCATCTCCCCGGACTGGCGCGGCACCGAAGGGACTTACTATGCCAACCAGCCCTCATTCAGGAGTGGGAACTATGTGGAAGGCGTCAACCTGACGTTCCACGAGGGCGTGGTAACCAAAATCACAGCGGAGAAAGGGGAATCCTTCACCGAGAAGCAGTTGAACATGGACGAAGGGGCCTCCCGGGTAGGCGAGTTTTCCCTGACGGATAAGCGGTTCTCGAAAATCGACCGGTTCATGGCCAGCACCCTCTACGATGAAAACTTCGGCGGCAACAGCGGCAACTGCCACCTGGCCGTGGGCGCTTCATATTCGGATACCTATGACGGGGACCCCGCTACGCTCACCGAAGAAGCAAAAAAACGTCTGGGATTCAACGATTCGGCCCTTCACTGGGACCTGGTGAATACCGAATCCAAAACCGTGACCGCCCATTTGAAGTCCGGAAAAAATATTGTGGTGTACGAAGACGGCATGTTTAAACATTGAACGTGAAACGAAACTCCCCATGCTTGAGCATACATTTATCCATATCCCGGGGATCGGTTCCAAAACGAAACAGACCCTTTGGCACCGGGGAATTCACCGAACGTGATGAACGACCCTTGGAGCATCTAATCCGGCTACTTATGGAAATTCCTATACTTTGAACTTAGCGCCCTTCGGGCGAGCTTAATCTCACGCAAAGGCGCAAAGAACGTAAAGGCTTAAAAACAAGGGAGCCCTTATGAAATACAAAACCGCCACATTATCCGAAGCCGGTGGCCGGGAAGAAAACCAGGACTATTGCGGCCTTACGGGAAAAGGAGAGTTCAATTGCTGGGTCCTGGCGGATGGGCTGGGAGGGCACCGGGGCGGCGCGGTCGCCGCACGCCTGGCAGTGGAAACCTTTCTGGAAGTCTTCAGCCAAAACCCGGAGATGAGCCCCCGGTCCATGACCGCTTATATAGAGGCGGCCCAAGACGCCATCTTCCGGCGGCAGGAAGAAAATCCCCGCCTTTATTCCATGCGCACCACCCTGGTGGCGCTGATCAGCACTCCCGAAGGGGCACTGTGGGCGCACCTGGGTGATTCGCGGTTGTATCACTTCCGGGGCGGGGGCATAATTTTTCAAACCCGGGACCACAGTGTGCCCCAGGCCATGGCCGATGCGGGAAAGATTACGGTCGATGAGATTCGCCGGCATGAAGACCGCAACCGGCTGCTGTGTGCCCTGGGTAATGAGAAGAATCTGAGGCCCGCTGTGGAAAAAAAGAGCCACCCGGTCAACCCGGACGATGCCTTTTTGCTTTGCACGGACGGATTCTGGGAATATGTGGTGGAAACGGAAATGATTGCCGATCTTGTGCGGTCTCCCGATCCGGAAACCTGGCTCGACATGATGACGACCCGAATCAAGGAAAGGACCGAGGACAGGCATGACAACTACTCGGCTATAGCCATCATCGCGGGTGAACCCACGCTCACATAGCGTTTGGGTCGGCGGTATTTCAATAAACCCTTATGGCAAGGGGGTTGAGCCCCTGTGAGAGCGGCGTCCCGCCGCGACAGTCGAGGCTGGAAGCCTCTCTCACGGGAAAACCGCTTGAAATGCATTTTTATGACAAAAAAAGGAGCAGACCCATGCAGCAAAAAGAGGGGTAAAAATTCACCATCGGTCGATCCCGCAGCTGCGACATCGTACTTTCCGATCCATCCGTCAGCCGCAGGCACGCCGAGCTGGTCATTATGCCGGACGGAAAACTGTTTCTGATCGACTGCCGCAGCCAAAACGGAACGTCCCTGGTTTCAGGCGGAAAGGTTCAGCCGGTCCGGCAGGAGTTTCTTTCGCCCACCGATAATGTGCAATTCGGGGATGCAATCATTTCGGTAAAGGAGATTCTGGAAGGAATCAAACTGAAGTTCCAGGCCCTTAACGTCCACCCGGTTCCCGTAATACCGGGGGAGCCGGATCAATCCGCAAAACCATGGGTGCATGGAACCCGGCTGATCCGGTGCTCATGCGGCGCCGTGAAAATGAAGGGTGTTAAATGCAAGGAGTGCGGTCGATGAAAAACAAATATTCTTTGTCGGAACGGGTGATCGGCATATCCTACACCCTAAGCATGGTGTGGACCCGGCGAGCTGTCCGAGGACAGCCAATCCGGTCCGGGCAATGAGGTGTGGGAGATTTTTAATGCGCCCCCGGGTAGATTACAAGATTTATTCCGAACTATTTGACCGGCACGACAACAATGAAACCCCCACCGTTAAGGGACGCGTGATTACGCGAGACAGCAGTCTGCTGCTGCCGGAAATACGACTCACCGTCCCAAAGGAGAAAACCTACATGACCACCGTTTCCGTGGCGCCGGACGGAACCGTGCGGTTGAGTCGGTGAATTTTTCGCTGGTTCCCACGCACCAGCGTGGGAACCCATACGATGGTACTTTTTTTAACATTTTAGGTTTTAAGCTTTTCTACCATGGTATGTTACCGGTGAAAAAGGGCTCTGTGAGATGGGTCTCACAAACAGGGAGGTAATCATGAAATTTCCGTACGGCATCTCTGATTTTAAAAAGATCATTACAAAGGGGTATTTCTATTGCGATAGAACCGATAAAATTCCGTTGCTGGAAACGTCGGATTCACAACTCTTCATCCGCCCCCGACGGTTTGGGAAGAGCCTTCTTCTTTCCATGCTGGAAAATTATTACGATGTAGCCAAAGCGGATGAATTCGACGGGATATTCGGCAATCTTGCCATCGGACAACATCCCACGGAATCGCGCAACGCCTATTTCATTTTGAGGTGGGATTTTTCATGCGTTGATACCACCGGAGATATACGCGAAACGAAACAAGCGTTGTTTGATCACATTAATTTCGCCATCAAGGGGTTTTTGTTATATTATCTGGATTATAACTTGCCTGATGTGGAAATAGACCGAAACAATTGCATTAATACCATAAGCGCCTTGATCAGTTCCGTGCGCAAGACTCCCTATCCCATCTATCTTCTCATCGACGAGTACGACAATTTTGCCAACACCATCATGATGGGAACGCAGCATGAAAACGACCGGTACAATGCGCTGGTTCATGAGGAAGGCATTTTACGGACCCTGTTCAAAGCCATCAAGTCTTCCACATCCGGCTCGATGTTTGATCGGGTCTTTATAACGGGGGTTTCGCCGGTGGTGTTAAGTGATATCACTAGCGGTTACAATATTGCCAAGGATATTTATTTTAAGCCTAAATTTAATGACTTATGTGGTTTCAGAGAAGAAGAAGTGCGTGGTGTAATTGAACGGATTGCAGATGAATGTGAGTTTGGCGCGGAAAAATC
>JAFCZI010000143.1:6299-13581 GCA_019314425.1 Deltaproteobacteria bacterium
TTGATGAAAACATATTATAATGGTTATCTCTTTGCGTTTGGTTTGGATGAATATATTTATAATCCAACGTTATGTCTTTATTTTTTTGAGCAATTTCAGGAAGCATGCAGTTATCCCAGGGAGATGCTCGATGACAACCTTGCAACGGACGAATCCAAACTGGAATATATTGCGCAAATACCGAGAGGTCAGGATCTGTTGATAAATCTGGCGCAAAAAGCCCATGAAGTGACCGTATCCAAAGTGAGCAAACGGTTCGGCGTGAAAGAGATGTTGACCGACAACTCAAAGGACAACGCCTTTCTGATTTCATTCCTGTATTATTTTGGCGTCCTGACCCTGGCGGGAGAGACTCCCCAAGGCGACATACGATTAAAAGTTCCCAATCTGGTAATACAGAGCCTGTATGTGGAACGGGTGCAACGCATGCTGTTGCCGGAACCGGGGGACCGGGATGATGGTGAATTCGCAGCAAAACAGGTTTATCAGAAAGGGAACATCAAACCCCTGTGTGATTTTGTGGAAAACCGGTATTTTACGGTTTTTAAAAACCGGGATTACCGATGGGCCAATGAATTGACATTGAAGACCGCATTCTTAACGCTTTTGTATAACGATATCCTGTATGTGATGGATTCAGAACCCGAAATTGACAGGACATATGCGGATTTAACCATGATGATCCGGCCGGATAAGCGACATTTCAAAATATTTGATGTTTTGATCGAGTTCAAATTTGTAACGCTGAAGGACGCCCATACAACAGGGGAACAGGCCAAAGCATTATCGGAAGATGACCTGTACGCCATGCCGGGGATTAAAACAGCGCTTGAAGAAGGACGGCAACATGCGGCGCGTTATGGTCAAAAGCTGGAAGACCGACACGGCAATCTGCGCTTGAAAAAGTTTGTGGTGGTCGCCCTTGGTTTTGAAAGGGTTTGTTTTGAAAAGATTAGCGCGAGGAATTACGGTGAGTTATGAAAACATGCGCATGGGTTGCATGAAGGAAAAGGGAGCGGCATCCGTATGTCCCCAATGCGGATATGACGAATCGATCCCCCCCGGCCCTTTGGCCCTGCCCGTCAGGACTATCCTGAACCGTCAATTCGTTGTCGGCCGGATACCGGAAAACCGGGCGTCCGAATCCGAAAAAGTGAAACCACAGGCATCCAAAGCCTGGATGAAATGGGGGTTGCTTGCCGTATTGTTGTTGGTGGGTGTTCTGGTTTCCTATTGCCATGGGCAACAAACAAAACACCCGGTCTTCTGAAGAAGTGAGGCTTGCTGCACGCACTAAAGAATTTAACGAAGTAATCGAAAAGGCTTTTCCGACCAAATTGCCCGAGCGAATCACCAATTCCCTGGGTCAGGAATTTGTGTATATCAGCCCGGAACCTTCTGGATTGGGAGCCCGTCGGATGAATCGGAGCGACATACTGATGAGACCCGTCATAAAGTAACGCTGACGAGCGGCTTTTACCTCCAGACCACGGAGGTAACCCAGAGGCAGTGGCAAAGGGTAAGGGGGAACAATCCTTCACGTTTCAAGAATTGCGGTGAAAATTGTCCGGTGGAGGAGGTATCGTGGGAGGCCGCTCAAAAATTTATCCGCAAGTTGAATCGAAAAGAAGGAAAGCACTACCGTCTTCCGACGGAGGCGGAATGGGAGTATGCCTGCCGTGCCGGGACCCAAACGCCCTTTTTCTTCGGCGGGTGCCTGTCAACGGATCAGGCCAATTACGACGGCAATTCTCCCATGCCGGGCTGCAGCAAGGGTGCAGATCGGGAAAAACCGGTTTCGGTTAAAAGTTTTGCACCCAATGCATAGGGGTTGTATAACATGCAGAGGACTATCCATCTGGGGCAATAACTAATCCCGAAGGACCTTCAAAATCCATCCGGGGGACAGCCACGGCCTGATGCATTTAAATGACGAGGAGGTGGACGTGCCCGTGGAGCTCAAACCCCACGACATTATCGAGCTGGGCCAGACCAAACTCATGTTTGTGCCCTTGTGCGGGGAGAAATTCCAATGGGCCTGAAAAAATGGGTCTGGATTGTTCTCGGGCTTGTTTTGATCGTTTCCCGGCTGCAGGCGGCTGAAATCACCGAACTGCGTCTCAGCCAGGTCCGGCAGCACCTGCCCGAATTGACGGTTTATCTCCATATCCTGGATGAAAACGGAAATGCCGTGACGGATCTGAGGGATGCAACCTTGACGGCCTTTGTGGGGTCGGAACCTGTTCCGGTCAAAGAGCCGGCGCCCTTTGATCCGGACCGGGGAGGGGTGGCATACATTTTCCTCGTGGATATATCCAAATCAATGAGTCCGTCCCGGTTTGCGCCCATCCGGGAAGCCCTGACCGGATGGGTGGATCATCTAACCGAAAAAGACCGGGCCGCCGTCATGACATTGGGCTCCACCGTCCGTCCGGTTCAGGATTTCACGGCTGACAAGGCCGCTCTGAAGGCCGCCGTTAGCGGACTATCGCTCACGGACATAGAAAACCCGGCTTTATCTCGGATGGATTCCAGGAAGTGATCTATCAACGCGCCCTGGCGATTGAAATGACTTTTCAGGCATTATCATTTGCACGCGAAAGGGAATTCTCTATTCGATCAGCGCATGTTGTCCGAAAATTCTGGGTGATCCGATAGGGTCAATACTTTGACAATGTGGTAAGCCGGTTCTTCGTATGGATGAACCGCAATGAGTTTATTGACGGCTTTTTCAATTAAATTATTTTCACAGACCAGTTCCACTTTATATTCATTAACGTGTGTGATGGTGTTTTGTTTGCCGATGTGAGGGGAACTGCCTTCCATGGGGCGAAATTGGCCGGTGCCCAATGTTTGCCATGAGCATGAATCATAACAGCCGATTTTTCCCGCACCTACATCGAACAATGCGTTTTTGATCGCTTCGACATCTGATTCAGGAGCATAGAAACAAAGTATATACATGAAGTAATGTTGAGGGTCTCATAAAAAGTCACGAATCTATCTACAGGTGACGTTATAAAAAAAACCATATACAAGGCGTAGGGGTTTTTCAGGATCGTAGGCATAGGTAGTATGGGTATCATAGCCCGATGGCAAAAAAATCCCGCATGGCCCATTTGCCTGCTATACCCCACCAGAAGGTTCAACCCCACGGCCACGATAATGCTGAAAACCGGAAAACCACCACACCCGATGAAAAGAGCCGCACGTCTTCGTAATAGTCTCGCTTCATATCCATGGATAAGATCTCCGGTTGATTTCCGAATGCGGATTATTTCAAATCTGTTTTATCAAGCACTTTTCGGTAATAGACTTCAGACTCCCCCAACAGGGGGGACCCTCTGCCCATCATATTTAGCTGCATGATCTTGTAGTTTATTTTTTTGATATGCCGAAGCTTTTCTTTTTCGTCAGGGATGCCGTCCAGCATGTCCTCCAGGGTCCGAATCTCTTTTTTGAGCTGGAGTTCAGGGGGAAGACAATTTGCATTTCTCAAAATTTTGTAGGTCAAGCGAAGATCTTCCGGAATATTGCGGTCGTCTTCAAGATTGATGGGTTCGCCCTTTCCGGGAAGGTTATCAAAGTCTCCGTTTCGCTGCGCATCCTGGATCCGTTTTTCGATAATCTTTTGAAATGCAAACATGTTTTTGATACCCTCCTCAGAGGCGAAGTGTTCCTCGCTTATATCCGATCGGCCTGATTATTTCAAGGTAAAATCGTATCGCCCTGAATCACTTTTCACTTGTTTAACCGCGCCGGCAGTAGTACCAATACGAATTCATAGATATCGCTCCCATGGAGTAAATGGATGAATTTGTGACTTTTTACGACGCCATCAAATTTAAAACGGCCCCCGAAGAAGCGTTCCCCGCCAAAACCGTCTCCTCCCCGGAACCGATGCCGGGCTGAGGTTTATAGCAATGACAATGGGAAGGGCCACCAGGGCCATCATAAATCTGAACGTCATCGCCTCTAATGTCGCGGCGGTTCGAAGCATCATCGGCCCCCGGCGGGATCTGATGGCCGTTGTCAAGGCTGATGCATACGGGCATGGGGCCGTAAACGTGAGTCGAACCGCGCTAGAAAGCGGCGCCACCTGTCTGGGGGTTGCCTTGCCCGAAGAAGGGGCATTCCTTCGATCCGGCGGGATCGAGGCGCCTGTGCTGGTTTTGGGGGTGATTCACCCGAAGGAAGTCTCCAAAGTGATCCAGTTCCGGTTGGAACAGACCCTTTGCACCCTGGAACTGGCCGAAGCCCTGAATCAGGCGGCCGAAGCATCTTCCGACAAAATCAGCGTTCACGTCAAGGTGGACACCGGCATGGGACGGATCGGACTGGCGCCCGAGGATACCCCGGCCTTTGTTCAGAAAATCAGCCGCTATAAAAATCTCCATCTTAAAGGCATATTCAGCCATCTGCCCTGCGCGGATCACGCGGACCCAACATTTACCCACGACCAGATTGAACGGTTCAGTGAACTTGTGCGGGAAATTGCCGCGTCGGGGATCAAAATTCCTCAGAAACATCTGGCCAACAGTGCGGGCATTCTGGATTTTCCCGAATCCTATTTTGATCTCGTCAGGCCCGGCATCATGATCTACGGTCTCTACCCCTCCCCCCATGTAGGCCGTAGCGTAGCCCTGACACCGGCCATGACCCTCCAGACCAGCGTAGCCTACCTGAAACGGGTGCCTGCGGGAACCCCCATCAGTTACGGGCATACCGATGGCTACAACCGGGGGCTCTCCAATTGCGGATATGCCATGATTCGGAATCAACGCGCGCCCTTGCTAGGGCGGGTATGCATGGATATGTGCATGTTTGACGTCACCAATATCAAGGGCATCCGGGAAGGCGACGATGCGGTTCTCTTCGGCGAAAAACCCACCGTGGATGAATTGGCCGCTCAGCTGGACACCATCAACTATGAAATCGTCTGTTCCGTTGGAAAACGGGTCCCCAGAATTTTTTCTTAAAGGAGATTAACACCATGATTATCGGCATCCCCACAGAAGTAAAGGTGGCTGAAAAAAAGAGTGGCTGTAACCCCTTCGGGCGTCAAAACCCTCGTCCAGAACGGCCACACGGTCCTGTTCCAATCCAATGCGGGACTTGGGAGCGGATTTTCCAATGAACAATACATCCAGGCGGGGGCAAAAATCATTGCCCATCAGAAAAACATCTGGGCCGATGCCCAAATGATCATGAAGGTTAAAGAGCCCCTTCCCATTGAATATGACCTGATGAGAGAGAACCAGATCATCTTCACCTATCTTCATCTGGCAGCCGCCAAGGAACTGGCTGAAAAAATGGTTGAAAAAAAGGTGGTGGGCATTGCCTACGAAACCATTCAGACCGATAAGGGGCATCTGCCCCTTCTGGCGCCCATGAGCGCCGTGGCGGGACGATTGTCCATCCAGGCGGGCGCTTATTGCCTTGAAGCCAAATCCGGCGGCATGGGCGTGCTGCTGAGTGGCGTACCGGGTGTCAGGCCAGCTTATGTGGTCATTATCGGGGCCGGGGTTTCCGGGCTGCACACCTATTTCAGCGCCGTGGGCACCGGGGCGCGCGTCACCATACTGGACATCAACCAGGAGCGACTGGATTACATCAACGATGTCATGCGGGGAAGCGTTACCACCCTCATGAGCAATGAAGGGATTTTGGAAGAGGAGGTCATGAAAGCAGACCTGGTTATCTGTTCGGTGCTGATCCCGGGGGCGGCAGCACCCAAACTGATCTCAAGAAAGCTACTCAAAAAGATGAAGCCGGGGGCCGCTATCGTGGATATCTCCATCGATCAGGGGGGCGCCTGCGAAACCAGTCGTCCCACCACCCACGATAACCCCACCTACGTGGTAGAGAACATCGTCCATTACTGTGTCAACAACATGCCCGGCGCCGTGCCCCGGACCGCCACCATAGCGCTCACCAACGCCACCCTGCCCTACGCTCTGGAGATCGCCAATTCGGGCTATGAAACCGCCATGAAAGAAAACCCGCAGATTGCCAGAGGGATGAATGTGATCAAAGGGAGGGTGGTGTACCGGGCTGTAGCTGAAAGCGTGGGGTTGCCTTACACGCCGATTTAAGCGGTTGTCGGAGAGAAGCGATGGGTGAAGGGGACCGTGAACATCCTGGCCGAACAGAACCCGATGCCCCTCGATTTCTGTTGTGTAAACCATAGACCCGGGAGAGTGGCCCGACCAGTGATGTGCTGTAATTCGGCCGTCTCCCACTGAAATGGTCTGCCGATCTTTTTCGACTTTCACATCGACGGGAAGCGGTTGCATCCGTGATCCATACCATGAGGCGGCGGTCACCTCACTATCCCCACGTTCCAGATAGACGGCATCTAAAGCGTGACTGACAATCTGGCTACCCGTATTCCTATTCGAACCGCTTCAGCGCCGCCCGTATGATCAAAATGACAGTGGGTCAAAAGTAAATATTCCACATCAGCTTTTCCCGCTAAATGTTTGTCAATATTTAGTTTTAATGACTCATGTCCACCGCCGCAACCCGCATCGATAAGCACCGCTTTTCCCCCGAAACGTACCAGGTAAACAGCGGCATCATCTGAGTTGGTAAACCCGGGCCCGCCAACCTGCCAGAGATTGGCAAGATTTTTTGCTTCCATTATCATCCCCCTGGGAGGTTGTCCGAGAATAGCAATTTTGTTCAAAATCAAGGAATACTTGAAAAAATAACCACAGGCATATAGTTGATATTCCGAGGATTATTTTTTTTGAGTACGACGAAGAGTTTGGAAAAAAGGGCATTCTCGGACAGCCTCCTAGCAGCACCCCGGGCTACCGGACCCACCCACTGCACTACTGTCATCGGTTTCAATAACACAGCAACATGACGACCCATCCCGTCCCAGGGCCGAATTAATAACGGCTGCGGCACATCCCACGCCCGCCTTTACGGTCACAGCTTCGGTGGGGCAATTTCGAGAACAGGCCCCGCACTCCATACACTGGTCCCGGTTTTCAATCCCGGCGCAACCGTTATTCATACTCAGGACCTCGTGTGGACAAACCATCAAGCACATGCCGCACCCAACGCATTTCTCCTGATCGAGCGCTAACGTGACCACATCCCTGAGATATATAAAATTAGACATTCTAAAACCTCATTAAGCCACAAAAAGAGCGGTTATCCATAAGATTAAACCTGCCCCACCTCCCGCGATCTCAAAGGGCACCGCCCACTTCATCTCTTTTCTGACCCCCGAAAGAGACGTATAGGTGGAAGCACCCGTAAAGTTCATGGC
>JAFCZI010000144.1 GCA_019314425.1 Deltaproteobacteria bacterium
GCACCAGCCCCGCCTTTTTCGCCGCCTGAAAGGACCCTTCGGCCTTCAGGTCATCAAAGGCCACCACCTCCGCCCGAATAAAGCCCTGCCGGATATCCGAATGCACCTCACCCGCCGCGTCCAGAGCCGGTATACCGGCAGGAATAGGCCAGGCCCTCACTTCATCAGCGCCCACCGTGAAAAATGATATCCGATTCAGCATCCCATATGAATGTCTGATAACACGATCCAGGGCCGATTCCTGAATATTGTACATTTCCAGGAATTCTGCCGCTTCCTCGGTCGTCATGGCGGCAAGATCCATCTCAAGCTTTCCCCTCACAACGACAAATGACAGATTCTCCCGTCCTTTTGTCCAGGCAGGCAGCGTTTCGTCCTCGTCCCCATTGTTGATGAGCACCAGCATGGGTTTGGCGGAAAGAAAGGTAAACCCTCGCAGCAAGGGATCGTTGGCGGTTTCCTGCACATTTCTGAGTGGCTCGCCATTTTCCAGTTTCTCCCGGCATACACTCAGGAGCGGTATTTCAGCCTCCCCCTGTTTCTTCCCCCGTTTCAGGTCCAGCTCAATCCGCTCCAGCCGTTTTTCAACGACCCCTAAATCGCTTAAAATCATCTCGTCTTCAACCTGTTGAAAATCCGTCTCGCTCTTTAGTAAGTCGTTTCCGGATTCCAGAAAGTTGCCGACCACATGTAAAATGCCATCGCATGTTCGAATCTGATTCCAGAATTCTCCTTCGGATTTTGCATCCGAACCCCCCGGAATCCGTGAGGGGAGCAGGTATTCAATTTTCGCGTAGGCGATTTTTTTGGGCTGGTACATGTTCACCAGAAAATCGATGCGTTCATCTAAAACCGTAACCATGGCGATTCGTGTGTCCTTGTGTGAACTACCGGGACTGTTATCTCCCCGTGCGCCGGTCAATGCGGCAAAAATGGTTGATTTTCCAGCTTGAGGAAGTCCCGCAATTCCCAGTTTCATTGTTTTTATAACCCTCCTTTTGAGCGTTTCAGCAGTACGTAAATGGCGCCGGTACCGCCATCGTATGGCCTGGCTGTGGAGAAAGCCAGTATGATTTTTCTTACAGGCCCCCGGCTTAACCATACCGGCATCTTTTTTTTCAGTACGGGCGTATGGTTTTCCGAATTCAACCCCTTTCCATGCACGATGAGCACACACCGTAACCCACGACCGTGACTCTGCATGAGAAAATCCCTGATGCGGACCTCGGCCGCTTCCTGGGTTAATCGGTGAAGATCCACATGATCCTGAATGGGAAAAAAGCCATCCTTCAGCTGCTGCATAAGCCTCGGATCAAGCCCCCTCACACACCCCTCCATGTATTCGTCGCTGAAGGTGATATCCATCTCAGCGGTACCGCTGATGAGGTCGGAAAGATGCGCCATAACTTCCAGTTCCTCATTTTTTGGCGCATGAGCCGGTCGCAATGAATCTTTGTCAGGGGTTTTCGTGATCCTTCGGTTTCCCCTGGATATGGGTGATACCCCCGTCATGGCCGCCACAAACAAACGCTCATCATCGGATATAACGGTCTTTTCATTTTTCTTGACCGGATGCGCGTTTTTTCCAACCGGGTGTTCGTTTTTTTTAATGGCATCAACGCGTTGATCAGCACTTTCCTTCAACTGTTTCAACTTGCCCAATGCCGGGTTGAAAGCCCCCTCTTTCGGGGGATGCCCCTGCCCTCCGGAAGCATTCTTTTTGCCTTTTTTTTTCCTTCGTGCCATTCAATCGGCCCTTATCGTGTCATCACTGATTCAGAAAAACGCAGAATTTGACTTGAAATTCCTTACTGTATTTTTCTATAACACAAAATTGATGAATTTGGTCTTATAAAAAAATCAGGCGGAGACTAAAACAGTGGCCAGAGTGGATGATTACATAAAAGCAGTATCGCTTGGGAAAAAAGAACTCGCGGGAAAAGACCCGAAACAGATCGCCCGGCGAAGCGGCGGGACCTATGGTGAGGAAACCGATGGAAAAGCCGGCCTTACCCTTATTTTTTTAAACCGGGAGATTGATATTTCCTGGCCGGAACTGGATTTCTCATACAGCGTTGACGGCAGTGAGGTGCCCATCCAGCAACAGGTTCTCCTCCTTCACTACCTGAATCTGGCTGAGGATGTGAAAATATCCGGTGAATGGATTGCCTATCAGGAAGTGCCGGATGGAAAATTCTATCTGGATGCTTTCCTCAGGCGGGCCAAAATCCCCATGGTGCAGGGGTTTGGAAGCAATCCGGAACTGCTGGTGAAACTAACGACGGAAGTATACGGCGCCACACCCATGGAACAGGGAGACCTGGCGGTAAGAATTCAAGCCCTGCCGCTGATTCCGGTGTCTTTGATTCTATGGAAAGGGGATGATGAATTTTCCCCGGAAGGAACGATACTGTTCGATCGGACCGTGTCCCGGGTCCTCTCAGCGGAGGACATTGCCTGGCTGGCGGGAATGGTTATCTATCCGCTGCTGGGTATGGCGACCGGAAAATAAATATTTTTGAGGTGACATATGAATTCGGATAAACCTTTGGTCGGCGTCATTATGGGAAGCGCTTCTGATTCCGACGTCATGACCGGTTGCGTTGATGTATTGAAGGAAATGGGCATCCCCCATGAAGTCAAGATCCTGTCTGCCCACAGAACACCTGAGCAAACCCGTGAATACGCGGCGACCGCCGCCGAACGGGGCATCCAAGTCATTATCGCCGGAGCCGGATGGGCGGCGCATCTGGCCGGCGCCATCGCGGCCCAGACCACCCTCCCGGTGATCGGGATCCCCATCGACTCATCCCCACTCAACGGCATGGACGCGCTGTTGTCCACAGTCCAGATGCCGTCGGGCATTCCGGTGGCCACCGTGGCGCTGGGAAAAGGGGGCGCCAAAAACGCGGCAGTCCTGGGTGCGCAGATTCTGGGATTGAAAGATCCGCTGATTGCCGAAGAAGTGGTACGCTATCGGAAGGCCTTAACGCAGGCGGCATCGGAAAAAATTGATTCCTGGGGTAAATCGTAATCGTTGACGGTTTTTTCAATGAACATGGACCTTGCGAGAAATCATCTGAAAATACCGGTAGCGAAAGCGGCGAAAATTCTGAAATCAGGGGGGCTGGTAGCCTATCCAACGGAATCTTTTTACGGTCTTGCGGCGGATGCGGCCAATGAAACGGCCATTCGGCGTCTCTTTTATATAAAACGAAGAGTGCCTGGCAAACCCGTATTGCTCCTGATCCCCGCCGTTGACTCCCTGGAACGCTATGCGGCCCATGTTTCAGAAACCGCCAAGCGACTGATGGACGCCTTCTGGCCGGGGGGATTGACCCTTGTGTTCGAGGCTCAAAAAGAGGTTTCAGCGCTGCTCACGGCTGGAACCGGGAAAATCGGCATCCGGCTGTCAAGCCACCCAGTTGCCATGGCACTGGCCAAAGCCCTGGGTGCAGCCATTACAGGCACCAGCGCCAATATCTCAGGGGAGTCCCCCTGTAATACGCCCCACGGGGTTTTGCAAAGTCTTGGAAAAGGGGTTGATACAATACTGGATGGTGGTGAAACACCGGGTCAAAAGCCTTCGACCGTTCTGGATATGACCACTCGGCCTTACGCTGTTTTAAGAGAGGGTATGATTTTAAAAGAGATGTTGCAGCCCTATTGCGAGGATTTGCGTTAATCTTTCGAGAAAGCGAGGAACCATGAATGATATAATGTCAAAATCAGAAGACGGGGAAAAGATCAAAGAATCCATTAAAAAGCTGCTTAAGAAGCGAAATGCCATTTTGCTGGCACATAATTATGAGCCACCCGAAATACAAGACATTGCAGATCTTTGTGGAGATTCCCTTGAGCTATCCATTAAGGCATCTCAAACGGATGCGGACGTAATTGTTTTTTGCGGGGTTCATTTCATGGCGGAAACCGCTTCGATTCTCTGCCCCGACAAGACGATCCTTCTCCCTGCCGCAGATGCGGGTTGTCCCATGGCGGACATGATTACCGCAGAGGGTCTGATCAACAAGCGAAAAGAAGTCCCGGATACCGTGGTGATCAGCTATGTGAATACCAGCGCCAGCGTCAAAGCGGAAAGCGATGTATGTTGTACGTCCGCGAATGTTATCCAGGTGGCCAACTCTGTGCCCTCCGAAAAACCGATCCTCATGACCCCGGATAAAAATCTGGCGCAATACACTTTAAGCCGCACCAATCGAGACATCCGATACTGGGATGGATACTGCCCCATCCACAATAACCTGACGGTGGAACAGGTGAAAAAAGTGAAAAAAGCCCATCCGGGGGCGCCTTTTCTCGCCCATCCGGAATGTCCACCGGAAATTCTGGCGCTTGCCGATGAAATCAAGAGTACCTCCGGCATCCTCGCTTATGCAGCCCAATCGAACAACAAGGAATTTATCATTGGGACGGAGGTGGGCATCCTTCATCCCCTTAAAAAAGCCAACCCTGAAAAAACCTTTATTCCGGCCGACCCGGGCATGATCTGCCCCGATATGAAAAAAATCGGTTTGCCCCACATTCAACTTGCCCTTGAAAACATGGCTCCGGAAGTCCGGGTGCCTGAAGAGATCAGGATCAGAGCCAAGGCGGCAGTGGAAAGAATGCTGACGGTTCCCAGAACATGATGCACTCGTAAAAAGTCAGAAATCCATCTGTAGATGGCGTTGTAAGCAGTAGATGGGACTTTTTACGACGCCATCAGAACATAAATTTCCGTTTTTCTTGAGAAAGAAACACCCAATGAACGAAACACCCAGAATAAAATCCAATCTGGAATACCTTCGAAAACTCTTTATCATGCCCGATTCTCCCGATAAATTCATTGAATTCGGGCATGAACTTCTGGAGATGCTTCACGATTTTTTCCAGGAGAAAGGAGGCATTCACAGCAGTATCAGTCTGCCCGAACTGAGCGATATTTTTAATCAGAAAGCCCTGCCCGATGAACCTCATCTTATCAAGGATGTTCTGATCGAAATCAAAACCAAGGTTATCGCCCATTCGGTCAAAGTGGGAAACCCCTATTACATCGGCCACATGATCAGCGCGGTGCCCTATTTCATGATTCTGCTGGAGATGATTATCGCGGCCCTGAACCAGAACCAGGTCAAGATTGAAACCGCGAAGGCTTCCAGTTTCGTTGAACGGGAACTGGTGGCCTGGCTTCACCGTCTGGTTTTTGATCGCACCGATCGGTTTTATGAAAAAAACATTCAGAATCATCGCATTGCACTCGGCAATGTCACCTCCGACGGGTCCCTGGCAAATTTAACGGCACTTCTGGTGGCGAGAGAAAAAGCCTTTCCCCCGGAGGCGAATTTCTCCGGCCCCCGCACAGCGGGGATGCACCGTGCCCTTCAACATTACGGATATGACAGGGGCGTCGTCATGGTGTCAACACGGGGACATTATTCCATCAAAAAGGCCGCCAACCTGCTGGGGTTGGGTGAGGAAAACGTCATAACCATTCCTGTTGACGAAAAAAACAGGATCAACATCAACCGTCTTCGCCATAAAATAGATTCTTTTGAGGAAGCGGGCAATAAAAGCAAAACCAAGATCATCGCCATTGTGGGGATCGCCGGTACAACCGAGACCGGCAATGTGGATGATCTTGAAGCCCTGAACCAAATTGCTCGTGAAACAGGGGCCTATTTCCACGTGGATGCCTGCTGGGGCGGTTCAGCCTTGCTGGCCGATGAATATCGCGCCTTGTTTGCGGGGATTGAAAAGGCTGATTCGGTATCCATTGACGCCCATAAGCTGCTCTATTGTCCCATGAGCATGGGGCTTATCCTGTTCCGTAACGAAAAAGATCTGAACGTGATCCGGCATTCATCAAAATATATCATCAGGCGAAATTCTGTGGATACGGGCCGCTTTACGGTTGAAGGCTCCAGACCTTTTGCCGCCTTGAAGCCCTGGGCTTCCCTTAAAATTATCGGGAGAGAGGGTTACGGGATTCTCATGAAGCAGGCCCGAAAGGCGACCGAAAACTTACTGGGCATAATCCACCATTGTGGCAATTTCGAAGCGTTGAACAACCCGGACCTGTTTATTTTGACCTACCGTTTCATACCCGAGACACTCAAAAGGCATATTGCTTCTCTGGAAGAGATAACCGCCCGGGAAAAAGGTGAGAGAAAAAAGGCACCAGCAGAAAAAATTAAAAAAATAAATTATCTGGTGAATGGATTGAATGTCAAACTTCACAAAGCCCTCAGGAGGGATGATACCTCATTTGTTTCCCGAACAACCGGCAAGTTTTGAAAGAGATTGTGGCCACGCAAAACCGCATCGGGTTGCTTCTCTGGAAGGATTTTGAAGCGGCCTATCAAAAAATGATGGCACCGTAAAGAATCTCAACATACTACAATGTATGCCCGACGCTCCTGAAAAACCACTGCGCCTTGTATATGGAACTTTTTACAACGTCATCTGTAGATAGATTCGTGACTTTTTACGAGGCTATCAAAAGATAGATCCGTGGGGAATGAAGTGAGCCTATTTCATGCCGGGTCTTTCACCCACAAAACGAAAATAATGGGGATAAACAGCAGGGTCAGAAACGTGCCCACGATGAGGCCACCTATGGCTACGGCGCCAAGGGGGGCCAGTCGTTCAAGGCCGATGGCGGATCCAAGGGCCACGGGAAGCATGCCGGCGGCTACAGCGAAGGCCGTCATCAATACCGGTCGTGTGCGAATATGAATGCTTTCCAGCATGGCATCTCTTGAAGTGAGCCCATCCGCCATCTTCTCCTGAGCAAAATGAATCAGCAAAATGGCATTGTTGACGATGATGCCGGAAAGCAGAATAAACCCCATCATGGCCGGCATGGAGACATGGTAATTCAGTAAAAGGAGTGTCCAGGAAGCCCCGATAATGGTGAGGGGAATCGCGAGCACAACCATCAGGGCCACCTTGACGCTGTCAAACAGGGCTATCAGGGCGAAAAAGATCAACACCACCGAAAATCCGATGGCGCTCGCCATTCTCCCACCCGAACTTTTAAACTGCTTCATGTCTCCCGTCTGTTCCATGGTCACGGACGGGGGTAGTCGGTAATCTTTAAAGGCGTTTTCAAAATCGGCCATGATATGGTCGATGGCGGCTTTTTCTCGGGAGCCATAAACATTCAGGGTATAGTTCAACCCTTCCCGGGTGATCATGCCCGGTTCCGTCTCACGGCTGACGGAGGCCATGGCCCCAAGGGGAATTTTACCTTTCGGCGTATCCAGCAAGGTCGCCTGGAGAATTTCCAGGCTGTTGCGTTCCATGGCGGGGACCCAGACGCGGACCTGGAAATCAAGGCTGTTTTTTAAAGGAAATGAGGCCACCCGGGCCCCGCGCAGAACCGCCTGTATCCGGCTTGCCACGTCTGCGCTGTTCAATCCGTAAAAGGCAGTCCGTTCAGGATCCATATCCAGATTATAGACGGTTTTGTCGTTGGACCAGGTTCTGGAGACGGAAACCACTCCCTGCGTTTTGTAAAGGGCTTTTTCCACCATATTTCCGGCCGTTTCAAGGTCTTTAAAGTTTGGGCTGGACAACATAACGTCAATATTGGCACGAATACTGGGCATGGCCGTGGCGCCATAGTCGACAATATCAAGGCTTTTGATATTGTCGATCCGGGCTATCACGGGCCGTAAATGCCGTTCAATTTCCCATATGGATTCCTTTCTTCCGTAGCGGTTCACATAGGTGGCGGTGATGGCAATGTGATCGATGCCGCTGCCGCTGCCGATACTGAGGACGCCGGGTTCACTGCCGATGGCGGAAGAAAGACGGAGCAGAGCTCCTCTTTCCTTGATAATCCTGTCGGCCTCCGCCACAATTCTCTGGCTTTGTTCAATGGGCAGGTTGGGGTCAACCACCATATTCACCTTGATGCCGCCAGTGTCCAAGGGGGGCATCAGCTCCTGACCCACCGTGGGCATGACCATGCGCACACTGATGACAAAAAGAACCGCCAGGGCCACGAAATAGGCCACAGAAACCATTTTACGATCCAGCGCAAGGGTCACCGCAGCGCTGAAAAAGGATTGGACGCTGTTGTTTATACCGCCCGTTATGCGCTGAAAAAAACGTTCCATTTTCAGAATAACCGGCCGGTCGATGGCCAGGATTTTAACCGACAGCAAAGGTACCGCCGTGATGGAAATCACATAGGACGCCGCCAGGGACAGCAGGAGCGTCCCCGCCAGGGGGCGAAAGATGGTCTGGGGATACCCGCCGATAAAGAGGATGGGTGAAAGCGCGAGCATGGTGGTCATGGTGCCGGAGAGATCCGCAAACATAATTTCCCGCGTACCGGCAAAAACGGCCTTGTGGATGGACCCCTCTCCGGCTTGATGATGACGTTCGATGTTCTCCATGACCACCACCGCATCGTCAAGGAGCAAGCCGAGGGCCAGGATAATGCCGGTTAACGTAACCACATTGAACTCGATTCCCACGAACCACATGAGCGCGATGGTGGTTGTGTAAACCAATGGAATGGTTAGCAATATCACCAGAACCTGTCTGAAGCTGGCCAGAAAGAAAAAGACCACCATGGTACTCATGATAATGGCGTCCCGCAGAGATTCGAACATATTTTCCGTGCTTTGAACGATGGTCTCCTTCTGGGTATCCGTGATTTCAAAACAGAGATCTGCGTATCGGGACCTCATATGATCCAGCTTTTCTTCCACCCGGGTGATGGTCTTGACCACATCCGCATCGCGACCCCGCTGGATAGAGAGGGCAATGGCCGCCTTTCCATTGCCGTAATAGGCCGCCGTATTCTCGTAGTGACCGAAATAGATACGGCTGACATCACCTAAAGATACGGCTGGCGTCAGGCGAAGGGCCCGAAGCCCTTCAATGGTCTCTTCTTTTCCGGGAGACTTGAGAAGATAACGGCTTTTTTCGCTGGTGATAAAACCGATGGCGTAATCCTTGTCGTTTTGTTTCAGCACCCCCAGTACCGCGCCGAAGCCAAGACCGTACTGATCGAGCTTTTTCTTGTCGATGATGATCTGCACTTCCTTTTGATAGCCGCCGAAAATATCAACATTGGCCACGCCCGGGATTTTGATCAATTCATGTTTCAACTGGTTTTCCGCAAGCTGTCGAATGTCGGTCAAGGGAACGGTTTGGGAGCTCATACCGATCACCAGTATGGGTGCGGTGGCCGCCGATATCTTGTGGATCTGCGGTTCCATGAGATCATCGGGCAGTATGGAGCGGATTTTGTTGATGGCATTTTCCACATCGGCCGAGGCGGTCTCCAGATCCTTTGTGTATTCAAATTCCGCCCGGATCACGGAAACTTCGTCAATGGTAGTGGAATAAACCCGGCGGATTTCATCAAGGGTGTAAAGTTCCTCTTCCACCGGAACGGCAATGTTGGCAGCAATGGTTTTGGCCGAACCTCCGGGCTGAATCATGACCACGGCAATTTCAGGATAATTGGAATCGGGAAAGAGCTTTCGATCCACATTTTGGTAACCGATGATGCCCAAGAATACAAACAGGACCAGAAAGGAGTAGATGAAATAGGGGCGCTGTAACAGTTTTTCAATCCAGGATTTATTCACGCGCTTCTCCATGGACAATTCGCACGGGGCCATAAGTGGACAGCAGACTCAATTTCGCCTCCGGGCCAACGGCCACCGGGGATGACGGACAGGGATCAATGAGGACATGGTCCTGGTTCTGCCCTAGAATTGTGACAGGAAAAGGGTTGAACCGGCCGTTTTCATACACCATGACCCGGTTCCCTTCTTTTTGATGCAAGAGGGCATTTACCGGAACCGAGCAGCCTGTCCCCTCAAAGGTCACCACTTCAATGTTGAGATAACTATTGTCGGGTTGATCCAGTGGCAGATCAAGAGCAACCTCCGCTACGGAAAGGGCGTTTTTTGCGTCACGGTAGCGTTTTAAGATTTTTCCTATTTTTTCCGTCCCCACAAAAACCCCCTGGCCCGGTGTAATCTTCGGGGACACCGGAACATAGCTGAAGGTGAGCTTCTGCTCGGGCGAATGGAGGGTTAAAAGGGGTTGGCCGGGTGTGGCCAGGTTGCCCTTTCGCAAAAAGATGGCGGCGACGGTACCATCGAAGGGCGCACGAATGTTTAAATAGCCCAACTGGATCTGATGAGCCGCTATTTTTTGGCGGGTTGCTTCAAAGGCGGCCCGTTTACCGGCGAGGACCACTTCCGATGCTTCCAGTTTTTCCCGGGCCAGCCCCCCTACTTTAAAAATGGCCTTGTCGCGGGCATACAGCGTTTGGACATATTCCAAGTCGGCTTTCTGGGCCTTCAGGGTTTCTTCAAGGGACTTCATGGCGGAAAGTGTTTCTCGATCATCAATTTGAACCAGCAGATCACCCTTCTTGACCCGCTGGTTTTCGGTCACCCGGACGGCCATGATCAGGCCGTTCAGTTTTGACGCAATGTGCGCAATATTGACAGATGTCAATTGCGCCAGAAAGGGGCGCGTCTGCCGCAGGAACGATTCCCGGGGGGAAACAACCTTCACCGAAACAGCCTGGGGCACCGGGACGGGGGCGTCTTCGACCGCCTGCATTCGCTTTTTCAGCAAAATACCGGCACCCACAACAAGAACGATGATCAGCAGCACAAAAATGATTTTTTTCATTTATTTTTCCCGTCCTCCAGCAGATAATCGAGGTAGAACTGCGCGTTCAAACAACCATATTCGGAGCTGATCAGGCGGCTTATGGCCTGCTGATTGCGGGCCTTGGCATAAAGCAGATCGTTTACGTTGATGGCGCCGTTTTTAAACCGCACCTGTTCAATGGTTTCCGTTTCCCGGGTCATGTCCGCTTCCGCCTTGGCGGAATGATATTCGACAACAGCCGTTCTGATTTTAGCCGTTGCCTCAACGAGGGACTTTTTTAAATCCAGCGCGGTTTTTAATTTCTCCATTTCACTTTGTCGTTTACGAATCCGCGCTTTCTCGCCGGTCGATTTGCGCGCCCCGAAATCAAAGATATTCCATGTGAGATTGACCACCGTTTGCCAGATTTCCTGGTTGTGCCAGTCGCCGCTGTATCGGTTGCTGCTGTCGTTGGGGCCGAAGTTCTGGCCGAAAAAGGCATTGAGGGTTACCTGCGGATAATAGTCCGCCTTGCTTTTTTCCACCAGTTTGGCGTTCTTTTCCACCGCCATCACCGCATACTGATAACGGCCCAGGTCCTGGATGGCATCGCCCACGTTAGTCGTTTCCGAAAAGTGCCGGTTGACGGAAACCGCTTCCAGGGGGGGCAGTTCCGCCACATTTAACAAGCCGGAAAGTGTTGCTTTGACGATCCGGATACTGGTTTGGGTCCGACTCTCCCGGGCTTTGGCGTTTTCAAGATCAGCCGCGGCTTTCAATTGGTCGACCCGGGCCTTTTTCCCCACACTCACTTCGTAAAGGATATCCTCAAGAAGGGCCCCCAGTGCCCGGGTGTAGGCATCCTGCGCCGCTTTTTGATGTTCCAGGGAAAGGGCGTTCACATACAGGGTTTTTACATTATAGATCAACTGCTCTTCGCTCAGTTTCAGCGCCACCCCCGCCATCTCTTTCTGCATAACGGCGATTTCCACCGAGTGTTGCTGGGCGAACCCGGTAAAAAGCGGCACCTCATACATAATGCCGGTGGTAAAAAGATCCTGGGTGGTAGGTACCGCATAGGGATCGGAAAGAATAGAGGCGGGCGTCAAAGGCGCCAGTGTTCGCGGCAGGTTATAATGACCGTAGGATGCCACCAGCCCGATTTTTCCGAAATTCTGAGCCTTTTTTTCAGACAGATCGTTTTCACTCAGTGATGGGTTCATCCGTTGACGTTGGATATCCGGATTGTTCGACAGGGCCATCTCCACGGCTTCCTCAAGGCTCAGACCATGACTGAGCCCGGGGAGAACAGATAGGGTGCTGGTGATCAGAAAGAGCGTGACAAAAATTGTTTTCAGCATTGTTTTAACAATGGCTCCAGATAAAATCTTACGCGACCATCCCCATCTTTAGCATGTTCTTCATCACATTTCCAGCCCGCCATATCTATC
>JAFCZI010000145.1 GCA_019314425.1 Deltaproteobacteria bacterium
CCGCAGATTCCCAGACATAAAAAAACCGGAAACTCTGTGAGTATCCGGTTTTTTTAAGCTTTTTTTGGGGTGGATGATGGGACTTGAACCCACGACCACTGAGGCCACAACCCAGTGCTCTACCAGCTGAGCTACACCCACCAGAACAATTTTGAAAGTATAACAAGCATTATTCCGTTTTGCAAGGAAATTCATCTACAAATTTTCATTTGCGAAGAGATCACGAAAAAACAGTTGAAAAAGAAGTATTTGACGCTCCCATAAAACTTCCCTATATTAGGGCCGTGATTTCGAAAAAATTAGATGCAGAATTCAGGTGGCAAACAAAGGAGCCAGGCAACCCATGTCAGACCATCGGCAAGCGCTGTTCAGAAAAATACCCTCTGTGGACGTGCTGTTGGCCCATCCACAAATAGACGCGGCACTCTCCACTCAACCCAGGGGGATTGTCATCAGGGCCATCCATGAGATTCTGGCGGCGCTCCGAACGGCCATTCAGACGGATATGGCCGTTTCAGACCGCGAGCTTGAACCCAACACCATCGCTAAGGATGTGATGGTTCGCATTGGCCTTTTGTCCATGCCCAGCCTCAGGAATGTGGTCAATGCCACTGGGGTGGTGGTCCACACCAACCTGGGGCGATCCCTTCTGGCCGAGCGGGTCCTGGCAAAATTCAGTCCCCTCGCCGGCGGCTACAGCAATCTGGAATACGCCCTCGATCAGGGCCGCCGAGGAAGCCGTTACACGCACGTGGAATACCTGCTTCAGGAGCTCACCGGGGCTGAAGCCGGCATGGTGGTCAACAACAACGCGGCCGCAGTCCTGCTCTCCCTGGAAACCCTTGCCAGAGGCAGGGAGGTGGTGGTCTCCCGGGGGCAGCTGGTGGAAATCGGCGGCGCCTTTCGCATTCCGGACGTCATGCGGAAAAGCGGTGCAAAAATGGTGGAAGTGGGCACCACCAACAAGACCCACCTGAGAGATTACGAAGAAGCCATTGGTCCGGATACCGCGCTGCTCTTGAAGGTGCATACCAGCAATTTCCAGATTGTGGGTTTTACGGAAGAAGTCCCCCTGTCGGATTTGGTGAAACTGGGTCAAAAACACCGCATTCCCGTTATGGACGATCTGGGCAGCGGCTGTCTACTCGACTTTTCCACCTATGGCATGATTCGGGAACCCACTGTTCAGGAGGCGCTGGAGCAAGGGGTCGGGGTGGTCACTTTCTCCGGCGACAAACTGCTGGGCGGCCCCCAGGCAGGCATTATTCTGGGCAAAAAAGACCTGGTGGCAATGATCCGTGAAAATCAGCTGAGCCGGGCGCTCAGAATCGACAAACTGACGCTGTTGGCCCTTGAAGAAACCCTTCGAATGTACCGGGACCCAAGAACGGCGGTTAAGGACATTCCCACGCTGCGCATGATCTGTTGCTCCTACGACACCCTTGTGGAAAACGCGGAACGGCTTCATGCTCTGATTCGGGACATGAATACTGAAAACTTTTCCATTGAACAGGCCGATGGTTTCTCAAAAGTGGGCGGCGGCGCCCTGCCCCTGCAGCAATTGAAAACCCGTCTGTTATGCCTTATTCCCGCAAAACTTTCCGCACAGCGCATGGAAATCCATCTCAGGCACAACGATCCCCCCGTCATTGGAAGAGTTGAAAAAGACAGACTGGTACTGGATGTCAGAACCATCCAGGAAAAAGAATTCCAAACGGTGGCTCAAGCCATCAAAACCCTTGCCAAACTCAACCCCTCAAAAGACAGGGCCGAAAGGAACGAATGATCAATGGAAGAAATCGTCAAGAAAATTCATACTGAATCCCAATCCGTCATCCAAACCTTTATGGAAACCCATGCGGCCCGTCTCATCACCTTTTCCGAGAAAATCGCATCGGCTTTTTTAAGTGATCGGAAGCTGCTCATCTGTGGCAATGGGGGAAGCGCCGCGGATGCTCAGCACATGGCTGCGGAGTTTGTGAACCGCTTTCAGCTTGAGCGCCCTCCCCTTCCGGCAATGGCTTTGACAACGGATACCTCAGTGATTACCAGTATCGGAAACGACTACACTTTTGAAGAGATTTTTTCCAAGCAGGTGAAGGCGCTGGGAACTGAAGGGGATGTCCTGCTCGCCATCAGCACCAGCGGTAATTCGCCGAATGTCGTTTCCGCCGTTGAGGCCGCCCGAAAGCAGGGGCTGTATACCGCCGCGCTTCTGGGAAAGGATGGGGGAACCATAAGCAAAATGGTGGATATGCCCCTGGTTGTTGCCTGCCATGTCACAGCCCGCACGCAGGAAGCCCATATCCTGGCCGAACATGTCATCTGCCACCTGGTAGACTATATCCTGTTTCAAAAACATCTCGAGGAATAAAGCGGAACAGGCTTTCCGGGAAACAAAATAACCCATGACTAAAACCACACCCCTCTCATTTGACCGGATCCAATCGTATCCGCTGAAAGATAGAAACAGCAAAGTGGATACCCACGATTTCGCCCGGGCATGGTCTCCCGGTGATTCCATGGACACATGGCTGAAAAACCTGCCCGACATTCTGGCGGCGAAAGATCTTCTGATCATTCGAGACCGCGTGGTAGATGCCGTCTTCAAGCAAAAAAAGATCATCCTCGCCATGGGGGCACACCCCATTAAAGTAGGGCTCAACCCGGTCATTATTGACCTGTTGGAACGGGGGATTGTCAGTGCTTTGGCCATGAACGGCGCCTGCATCATCCATGATGCCGAACTGGCCATGGCCGGGAAAACGTCCGAGGATGTGGCGGCTGAAATCGGCAAGGGAACCTTCGGGATGGCTGAAGAAACCGGTCGTTATCTGAATCGGGCCATGGCCGAAGGTGCTGAAAAAGGGTTGGGTCTGGGGGAATCGGTGGGGAACATGCTGCTGAAAGAGCAGTTTCCCTATAACCGTTACAGCCTTTTGGCGCGTGCCCGCGAACTGGATATCCCCGTGACCGTTCACGTGGCCATGGGAACGGATATCATCCATTTTCATCCCCTCGCAAACGGCGCCGATATCGGCAGCACTTCCCATCTTGATTTTCGCATTTTCTGCCGCCTTGTTTCGGAGCTCGACGAAGGGGTTCTCATTAACCTGGGCTCAGCGGTCATTCTGCCTGAGGTCTTTCTGAAAGCGCTCAGTGTCGCACGCAATCTGGGGTACCGGGTCAGAAACATCACCACCGTGAACATGGATTTCATTCGACAATATCGTCCCATGACCAATGTGGTTCACCGGCCCACCCTGGACGGCGGAAAAGGGTTCAGTCTGGTGGGACATCATGAAATCATGTTTCCGCTCCTGGCGGCGGCGATCGTCGAAGGGATAGAAGGGAAGGAAAAGGGATCAGAGGATTAGAATTGACAAATCATTATTAGACGAAAGAGATACCCATGCCCATATACGAATATAAATGTAAAGATTGTGACGAGGAATTCGAAGCCCTTGTCTTTCGAAGCGACGAGACCGTGCCCTGCCCCAGCTGCAAGGGTGAAAATATCAGACGGTTGATGTCCGCCTGCGGATTTAAAACCGGCGGGGCTTCCGATGCGGGGGAAAGTTACAGCGCCCCTTCAAGCGGATCATCCGGTTGTGCGGGATGCGCCGGGACCAGCTGCAGCACTTGTCACTGAGCTGTTGGCGATTAGCTATTAGCTATTAGCCGTTAGCAACAATCCATCCGGGAGAAACAATGTTCAGAATCGGTTTCGGATATGATGTGCATGCCCTGGTGAATAACCGAAAACTCATCCTCGGGGGCGTGGAAATCCCTCATTTACAGGGTTTGAAAGGGCATTCCGACGCGGATGTGCTGATTCATGCCATTATGGACGCCGTTTTGGGAGCGCTCGGGTTGGGGGATATCGGTCAACATTTTCCGGACACGGACCCGGCATACAAAGATATATCGAGCCTGTCCATGCTGGAAACCGTTGTGGGTCTGGCCGAAAAGGAAGGTTATGGGCTCAACAACCTGGACTGCACCCTGGTGGCCCAGGCCCCCCGGATTGCCCCCTTCCTCCCTGAAATGAAACGAATTCTTTCGAAAGCATTGAACGCGGCGGCGAACCGGATCAACATTAAAGCCACAACCAGTGAAGGCCTGGGATTCTGCGGTAAACGGGAAGGCATGGAAGCCTTTGCCGTGGTGAGCCTTTCGCACAAGGAGATCAAAAGTGTCACTTAAACTATATAACTCAGCTACCCGAAAAAAAGAGGTTTTTAAGCCAATTGAAGATGGTAAAGTGGGACTTTATGTTTGCGGGGTCACGGTGTACGACCTCTGCCACATCGGGCATGCCCGCTCCACCATTGTGTTTGATATTCTGGCCCGGTATTTTCGCGCCAAGGGCTATGACGTGACGTATGTCAGAAATTTCACGGACATTGACGATAAAATCATTCAAAGGGCCAACCTGCTGAAAAAAGAGCCCGGGGCTCTGGCCCGGGAATTCATTGATGCCTTCGATGAGGATATGGGCAGGCTGGGTGTTTTAAATGCGGACGTGGAGCCCCTGGCAACGGATCATATAGACGGTATGATCGAGATGACCATAACGCTCATGGACCGGGGCTACGCCTACAAGACGGAAGAGGGCACGGAAGGCGGGGATGTCTATTTTTCGGTGGATTCTTACAGGGGGTATGGCAGTCTCTCCGGAAGAAACCTGGAGGATATGCGTGCCGGCAGCCGTGTTGCCGTGAATGACAAAAAAAGGCACCCCATGGACTTCGCGCTCTGGAAAAGCGCCAAACCGGGTGAACCCCAGTGGCCCAGCCCCTGGGGACCGGGGCGACCGGGCTGGCACCTGGAGTGCTCGGTCATGAGCAACCGGTACCTGGGACCCACCTTTGACATTCATGGCGGGGGCCGGGACCTTCTGTTCCCCCATCACGAAAATGAGCGGGCACAGTCCATGTGCGCCAATGACGGAGAATTCGCCCACTATTGGGTTCACAACGGTTTCGTCACGGTTGAATCAGAAAAGATGTCGAAATCATTGGGGAATTTCTTAACCATACGGGATGCTCTCGAAATATACCATCCCGAGGTGCTCAGGATTTTCCTCCTGTCCAAACAATACCGAAGCCCCCTGGATTTCTCAAAAAAGGATGTGGAGGGCCTCCAGACCGGGCTGGTGCGCATTTACCGCACGCTTCAACGGCTGAACGAACTCCTGGGGCCGGATGATGGAGAAAAAGTTTCACGCCACAGCGTTTCAGAGGGTTCGGGTGATTTTTTTGAAAAATTCTGTGAAATCATGGACGACGATCTGAACACCGCCGGCGCTCTGGGTCTCATCTTTGAAAAGGTCCGGGAAATGAACCGGCTCATGGGCCCGGAGAGCGAAGGCGCCATTTCCGAAGATACGCGCAGCCAATTGAAGAACGACCGGTCCCAGATCCTTCGGGCAGGGGACATTCTGGGGCTGTTTCATGAGGATCCGGGCGAATTTTTTGAACAACTGGCCGGGCCCTCAACGGAAGTAAAAAGTGAAAACATCGAAGCCTTGGTGGAAAAACGGACCCAGGCCCGAACCGCCAAAGACTGGGCCGCGTCCGATGCCATTCGCGACCAGCTGAAGGAGATGGGCGTCATCCTGGAGGACAGCCCCCAGGGAACCACCTGGAGACTGGATGTTTAAGCTCCAAAGTGATTTTTCCCCCTGCGGCGATCAGCCCCAGGCCATCAACACGCTGGAAGAAGGCATTGAACAGGGATTGAAACACCAGGTGCTCCTGGGGGTAACCGGCTCGGGAAAAACCTTCACCATGGCCCACGTGATTGCCAAAACCGGAAAAACAACCCTGGTGATCGCCCCCAACAAAACCCTGGCCGCCCAGCTGTATAGCGAGTTGCACAACCTCTTCCCCGAAAACGCAGTCCATTACTTCGTGAGCTATTACGACTACTACCAGCCGGAAGCCTACATTCCCCAGTCGGATACTTATATTCAGAAAGACTCCCACATCAACGATCAGATCGACAAGATGCGCCACGCCGCCACACGGGCGCTCCTGGACCGGAACGATGTAATCATCGTGGCGAGCGTCTCCTGCATTTACGGCCTCGGGTCACCTGAAACCTATCACGACATGCTTCTCCTTCTCGAAACGGGACGTACCCTATCGAGAGAAGACGCGGTGAAAAAACTGGTGGAGATCCAGTACGAACGGGGCGATATGGACTTCTATCGGGGCCGCTTTCGCGTGCGGGGGGACGTGCTAG
>JAFCZI010000464.1 GCA_019314425.1 Deltaproteobacteria bacterium
TAACGATTCAGCCTGACGGCAAAGTATCCGCATGTTCAGTGGACTCCAGCGATATGGATGCACCGGATCTGGATAAGAAAATTGCTGCCAGGGTGAAAAAATTCAACTTCGGTGCCAAAGAAGGCGTGCCCGCCATTACTATTCTCTATCCGATCGACTTCTTACCAGCTAGCTAATTTCAACTATTATTGTTGATCTTCCATACTCTCTTTCGGAATAAGTCCAGAGCGCTCTTATCTATTTGAATTTATTAATAATTCAGTCAGTTTTTTTCTTAGAGTTGATTTGACATTAACTGTCAAAATATTGACAGATTCAATGATAAATCCAACTTAATAACTATACTTGTACGTGGTCTAGCCAAGCCGCTTGACCCTGATTTTTTGGTGCATGAAGTATTCCAAATGTGACCAAATATAAATTACCTAATAATAATTAAAAGAAAGTTGTAATCAATTGGTATTAACAATTGTTTGATGTCGCAAAACTAGTTTGTAATAGAAACTTGTTTGTAAATTTTTTATTTGCAGGCAGCGTTTTTCTGTTGCCGATGGGAAATGCTTTGGCGGCGCCCAATATAAATCTGTCTACCAGTTTTTCATCGGTTGACGGTGCACGCACTTATATGGATATCGGCGGTACATGGGATAGTAACACTGATGCCGAGGTTTTTAATGGCGACGGTTTTACTCTGTCGGTTGCCAACGTAGCGGGTGCGGGTGTTGATCCTGCTTATGATATTCGTGATATACCGGTAACGGTTCCTGCCGGATTTGTGCTGGCATCAAATTCAGTAACGGTTACCGTTGCTGGTGGCTGTCCCAACATGACTGCTAGTGCCAGTCAGGGCGCGGCTGGCACCCCGGTCACCATCGATATTAATGCAAATAACAGCACTTTTATTAACCCGGGCTGTACCTACAATTATGCGTTTCGCATGGAGACCGATACCACTGCACCGGCCGGTCCCCAGTCGATTGATTATACCGTTACCTATAACACCATCAACAATGACAATGGCTCTGTTGCCAGTGCTCTCGGCACACAGAATATCGATGTTAATGCCGGTGCTTTGAGTATCATAAAATCAACACCGATTACTTCTGCAATCACCGGACAGGTCATCAGCTATAACATCACGGTCAGCTCAAACGGTGCTGGTGGTCTGTTCGACGTTCAGCTGAATGATGTGCTTAGTTCAGACCTCAATAATCTCACCTTCAATGTGCCTGACCCACCGCCGGGTGCCAATGGCCCGGGCGCTGATGATTATACTTTTGAGTATCTGGCCGCCGGTGAATCAGTCATCCTGACCGTGGACGCCACGGTCGCACCGGTTTTAGCCTGCCCGATCTTAAATAACAGTGCTAATCTGAGTGAGCGCACCGGTGCCGCGTCAGCTAATGTTGGTCCGGTAAACGTGCAATATGACTTCCAGTTTACTAGTGGTTCCCTGTCTAATGTTATCTCACATGCCGCGACCAGCTACTGTGAATTTTGTGGTGATGGCGTAGTTAGTATTACGGTGCAAAATCCTACTGGTGCCCCGTTGACAAATATTTCTTTGCTCGAGGATTTACAGGCATCGGGTCTTGTTTATATCTCGGGAACAACAACGATAAATGCTCTGCCGGCAGTTGACCCCAGCATCGCCGGTCCCGTCAATGAGTTACTGACATGGAATTTGCCAGACCTTCCGGCTGGAAACCACGTTATTACCTTTGGTGTACGTAGTTCGACTGCAGAAAATTTAATTACAGCAGTCAGAGATATTATTGCAACTGTCGATTTTGATCTGTCATGTCTCGCAGCAACACAGTCTGTAAACACCGGGCAGTTCGAAGTACCCATCCGCCAGCCGTTACCTAATGTGTTTAAAGATGCTCGAAATTATGATGCGGGACAAACGGCACCAGGTTATACCGACCCGATTTACGGTAACGAAAATGATGATGTTATCTGGCGAGTGAATGTACAGAACGCCGGCCTGGCAAATATGCAGGCGTTGCTGATTAATGATGCGATCCAGATATCTCCTCCTAATAATAACTTTAGTATTAACTTTATTTGTCCAGATGAAGCCAGTGCAAATTCAACGGACCCTTTCGGAAATGCGGCAGACCCGGATGATGTTCTTGCCAGTAGTAATAACGCATTTATTTTTTATGTTGGCAGAATACTTGATGATCATATCGCTGTAACCAATGACTCAAATGTTTCCTGGGGATGTGAAGCTGATTCGTCAGGTGGTGGATCGATTACTGTGCCAGCGTCAACGGGTGGCTTTACGCCCAGCGTAGTGATTGCAGATACTGGCGACCTCAGCACCACGGTCAACCCGGCCGGCCTGCAGATCACACAGACCGTGACCGGCAGCAACACCGGGCAGGATCTAGGTTCTAAAGGCCTGGTAACGGTCACCATCAATAACCAGACTGGTGGTACGGTAACGAATGTTGAGCTGGAAAATATTGTTCCCAACGGTTATGTCGTTGACGGTACTTTTGGTTCGCAGGCAGCACCGGCCGATTGTGACTGTACCGTTACGTATACCTCGGCATATGGTCCTACCTATGATGGTTTCATCGATACCGTGCTGCGTATCGATGGTGAGAGAGACGACGGTGATCCATTAAATGATCTTACACCAAGATTTCAATTTACCAGTAGTACCACCGGCGCCGATGCCAACCAGGTCGATCTTTTACGTAACGGTGATGTGGTCGTCCTCACATTTGGCATCGTGATGATCGATCCCTTGCGTTTTGACCTGGTGTCTGATCTTGATGTGGCACCAGAAAATATCGCTGATGGTACGGACCCAACAAATGCCTTGGCCTTGATCAGTACTGCCACCGTTGATTTTGATGCGTCTGATGCTGCCGGTGTGCAAGGGCAGACACAGAACGATACCCTGAACTTTAACTCCAACCCGGAAGATCTGGATGTCGCCATCTCAGATGCTTTATTTATCTTAACCAATGACCCGGGCACACCGTTAGA
>JAFCZI010000146.1 GCA_019314425.1 Deltaproteobacteria bacterium
CCATCTGAAAGAACTTCCATCGCATGTCACGGGGTTTGGACCAGGCCTGATGCTTGAAATTAAATGGAATATATCCCACCATGTTGCCGCAGGAGTCCCGGTATTCGCCGGTGAGCCGATGGGTAAGAAACCCAGAGAGAAACAGGTATTTATCTGTTTTTTCCCATATCTCCGGTTCATGGTCCTGTATCCAGTTGCTTTTGCACTCCCGGACCGCTTTTTCCACCAGATCATGCTGTCCGATGGCCTTAAGTCCCCACCGAATCAGAGGGGAGATCCTGTATGTATCATCAGCTTTCCGCTGATCGAGCCACAGGATGGCGGGTCTCAAAGGGTTTCCGTTTTTATCCAGGTTGACCATGGTTGTGCGCTGACATGTCAGGCTGACCCCTGCAATCCGTTCCACCCGAACGTCATCTGAGCCCAGGAGCTTTCGCGCTGTAACCGCCAGGTTTTTCCAATAATAACCCGGTTCCTGTTCCGCCCACCCCGGCTGAGGGGAAAAATAGGGATCAATGGGGGTTTTGATCAATTTGCAGATATTTCCCCTGAGATCAATCACGGCAGCGCGAACGGACTGGGTCCCCACATCAAATACCAGGAGCCGGTCCCGGTTTCCCGAAGATATGCTCATGGGCGCCTCACATGTGCTTTAACCCGTGCCATCGTACCTCCATGATTAGCCCATATTGATCCGCGCCACAAGACAAAATTATGTATCGAGGTCTGAACCCGGCCCGGAATAAGAGCAGTCTGTACCGAATATTGATTGACACAAACGGCATCTTGATAAAGAATCCAGTTCCGTGATAAGGCTTTGGGACGCTCTAACCTTTGAACTTTGAATCCCTTACTTGCTGAAGAAACTGTAAACCGTAAACTGTTACTATGCATTTTTCATCCATCGCACGGGTTCTGGGAACACTTCTGCTGGTAACCGGCGGTTCCATGCTGTTGCCCCTGATATGCTCTTTGTATTACAACGAAGGGGACTTCAACGCCATTCTGGTTTCCAGCATTATTACCACCGGATTGGGTCTGCCGCTCTGGTGGTTTTTCAGAAAAGAATATGAACTGGGCATCAAGGATGGCATCGTCCTGGCCGTTTTCGGATGGGTGCTGGTCTCCTTGCTCTCCGCGCTGCCCTTCATGATTCACGGATCCATCCCGTCTTTTACGGACGCGTTCTTTGAAATGATGTCCGGATACACCACCACCGGCGCCACCATTCTCACGGATATTGAAACGCTTCCCCACGGCCTTTTGTTCTGGCGAAGCGAAACGCACCTGCTGGGGGGGATGGGATTTTTGACCCTGACCCTCATCTTTCTGCCCCACGGAGTGGGGGGGCTTCGCATCTTTCGCGCCGAATCCTCGCCCGGTCAAATCATCACCAAAGAGCGGTTTAAAGCCCGGAACCGGGACACCATGATCTGGTTGTGGGGCATATACCTGGGCCTTGAATGTGTTGGAGATGTTGCTGCTCTGTCTGGCGGGCATGGGCCTGTTTGATTCTATGTGCACCGCCTTCGGCACGGTTTCCACGTCCGGTTATTCTGTGTTAATATTTTCATGATACTTGGGTGGGTGCATCATGGTATTGCTGGCCGATATGGACTATCTGACGGGCATCAGTTCCGTCATCGCGTCTCTCATGAACATCGGTCCGGGGTTCGGCGCCATCGGCGCATCGGAAAATTATGCCCATGTTTCCGATTCGGGCAAATGGTTCCTCGCCTGGAACATGATGGTGGGCCGCCTGGAAATGTTTTCAGCCCTGGTCATCTTCTACCCGTCTTTCTGGAAAAGATAAGCATGAACCCCTTTGGTCTGCCCGTTGATGCGGTTCTGGATGATTTGAGGCGGGCGCTTGCCGAAAACGGTAATGCTGTGCTTGAGGCGCTGCCGGGAGCCGGCAAGACCACGTGCATTCCTCTTGCGCTTGTAAATGAGCCGTGGCTTGAGGGTCAAAAAGTGATCATGTTGGCCCCCCGGCGGCTGGCAGCGCGGGCCGCAGCCATGCGCATGTCCTATTTGTTGAATGAAACGGTGGGGCAGCGGGTCGGGTACCGGGTGCGAATGGACCGCCGCGTCAGCGCTAAAACCCGCATCGAAGTGGTTACCGAAGGGGTGCTCACCCGGATGCTGCAAAGTGATCCATCCCTTCGAGGGGTGGGGTTGGTCATCTTTGATGAATTTCACGAACGCAGTCTGGATGCGGACCTGGGGTTGGCCCTGTGCCTGGACATGCAGGGGGTACTCAACCCTGATTTAAGGCTTCTGGTCATGTCCGCCACCATTGAAACCGGCCCGGTGGCCGCCATGATGAACCATGCGCCGGTGATCTCGTGTTCCGGGCGGCTGTTTCCCGTGCAAACCCGATATGTGGGCACTCACACGCCAGCCTGGTCCGAAGATGCCGTTTTTCGGGCGGTGCTCTCCGCGGTGCGTGAGGAGACGGGCAGCATCCTGGTTTTTCTGCCCGGAGCGGGGGAAATCCGGAAGATCGAGCGGCGCCTGAAGGGCGCCCGATTGGGGTCAAAATGGCGCATTGCACCGCTCTTTGGCAATTTGAGTCGAAAAGAACAGGACCAGGCCATTTTGCCGCCGCCGGAAGGCCTGCGAAAGATTGTGTTGGCCACACCCATTGCTGAAACCAGTTTGACCATTGAGGGCATTCGGGTCGTCGTGGACACCGGCCTGTTGCGGACCCCCCGTTTTGACCCTCGAAGCGGACTTACGCGACTGGTGACGGTTCCCGTATCCCGTGCGTCGGCCGATCAACGCCGTGGCCGGGCGGGACGCACCGCTCCCGGTCTCTGCCTGCGCCTGTGGTCTCAACAGATGCATCCGACCCTTATGGCGGCACATCGGCCGGAAATTCTGGAGGCGGATCTGGCAGGCTTGGCCCTGGAACTGGCCATCTGGGGTGTGGATGATCCCGGGACGCTTCACTGGCTTGATTTCCCGCCTGAGGGATCATTTAAGGGGGCACGTGCTTTGCTCAAGAGTTTAAATATTTTAGATAACCGTGGCAATATAACCCGCCATGGCCGACGGGTGGCGGATCTGCCGGTTCATCCGAGGCTGGCACACATGCTCATTGCAGCCAAGTCCATAGGGGCGGGGGCCGTTGCCTGTGACGTAGCGGCCCTGCTTGGAGAACGGGATGTGGTGCGGTTTGAACCAGGTCGGCAGGATGCGGACGTCGGGCTTCGGGTGGATCTTGTTCGTGCTGCGCGGCAAAACCGGCCCCTCGCCATTCCGGGGGCTACCGTGGATAAAGGGGCCGTGGTCCGCGCCATGCACGTTTCGGAGCACTTGCGCCGACGCCTCGGCATAAAGGCGGAAGACGGCGATACGGATGATCTGGGGCGGTTGCTGGCGTGGGCCTATCCGGATCGGATTGCGCACCTCCGATCAGGTTTTAAAGGCAAATTTCTGTTGAGCAGCGGCCGCGGTGCCTTCCTGGATGAAACCTCACCCCTTGGCGGCGAACCATTTCTGGTAGCGGCGGAGCTGGATGGAAAAGGGCGTGAAACCAGGATTTATAAAGCCGCACCGGTCCCCATTGGGACGCTTATGGAACAGTTTCAAGACCGGCTGAAGTGGTCGGAATCCGTCAGATGGGACACGGAACGGGGCCGGGTGAAATCAGAGCGCCACCTGAAACTGGGGGCCATCACCCTGCGCAGTGAACGCCTTTCTGCGCCGGATTCCGAAAAGGTGCTGAACGTTTTTCTGGGAGGCATCAAAGAAAAGGGGATCGGGTGCCTGCCATGGAACAGGCGTCTCCGCCGATGGCAGGGCCGCGTCTGTTTTTTGAGGCGGTTATTGAAAGGCGACGAAACCTGGCCCGACGTCTCCGACCAAGGGCTTGAATCGAATCTTGAGCAGTGGCTCGCCCCTTACCTGGCCAATATGGACCGGCTGAGCGACCTGGCCCGAGTAGATCTCAAGGGGGTTCTTTTCAGCATTCTCTCCTACCACCGGAAAAAAGCCCTTGATGTGCTGGCGCCCACTCACCTGGTGGTTCCCAGCGGTTCACGGATCCCCATTGACTATGGCTCTCCTGTACCGGTGCTGGCGGTCCGGTTGCAGGAGATGTTCGGTCTTTCAAAGACCCCGACCGTGGCTGGTGGACGTCAACCGTTGTTAATTCATCTTCTTTCCCCGGCAGGCCGTCCGGTTCAGATCACCCAGGATCTGGTGGGTTTCTGGGAGAGTGGTTACATAGAGGTGAAAAAAGAACTCAAAGGTCGCTACCCCAAACACTACTGGCCTGATGACCCGCGTAAGGCCAAAGCTACGTCCCGGGTCAGACCCATCAAGGAGAGGGACGACCGTAAATAACCAAATAACGCACAATTGAAAAACAAAAAGGAACGTTATTTGGCTATTTACGGTCGTCCCCCTTTCCCCCTGCAGATCTATTCCCCTCTGCCTCAGTAGGGACTTCCACCCCCAATCCTCGTCGGCCAATATACGCTCAACGAAGCCGGAACGAATCAGGAGTCTTCAGGATCAAAATCAAGCGGACTTCTAATCTCTTTTGCCGGCCTGCTTTTGATGACGTGCGTATAGATCATAGTTGTCCGGATATCGCTGTGCCCCAGGAGATTCTGGATCGTTCGGATGTCGTAGTTGGCCTGCAACAAGTGAGTTGCAAAACTGTGTCGAAACGTATGCGAGGTAGCGCGTTTGAACAATTTCGCTTTTCTGGCGGCATCCTTGATGGCTCGCTGCACATGCCTTTCATGGATGTGATATCGTTTTTTTCTCCCGTAGCCCTGACGGTGGTGAGGGAAAGAGCGGGGAAAATCCATTGCCAGACCAATTCTTTGGCCGCGTTTTTATACTTTTTATCTAACCGCCCCTTCAGGAAGGCACCGGCGTATCCGGTATTCAAATCTTTTTCATGCAAATCAGCAACCACGTCGAATTGTTTACGGATTTCCGGTATGACCGTTTCCGGCAAAGGGATGGATCGGTCTTTTTTTCCTTTGCCGTCATGTACGGTCAGCATACAACCCTCGAGGTCAAAATCACTAATGCGAAGGTTAAGACATTCAAACAATCGCAACCCGGAACCGTAGAGCAACTTCACGATAAGGTCATACGGAAGGGAAAGATGCGCTAAAACCAGATCAATTTCCCGCCGCGACAGCACCACCGGCATATACGGTTTTTGTTTTGCTCTGACGGTGCCCTTTATCTCACCGGGTTCTCTTTTCATTACATGACGGAAAAAAACAGCAAAGCATTGAATGCCTGGTTCTGGGTCGAAGCCGCCACATTCTTTTCCACGGCGAGAAATGTCAGAAAAGCCTTGTAATCCTCGTCGTTGATCGATTCCAAAGATTTGGATTTTGTGAAGGCCTGAAACTTTCGCAGCCACATTGAATAGCTTTTCAATGTCTTGGGAGAGTACTGCCGAACCATGATTTCATCACGGAGGCTGGCAAAGGCGGATTTCCAGCTTGTGCCGATTTTGACCGGTTGATCCGATTTTTGCATTTTATTGCAGACAGTTTTGTCATAAAATCCGGACGATTTTCGATCCGCCTCTTGATAAGTATTCCGCGACATTTTTGCTGACGGATTTTTGGCCTGCGGGGCGGAAACCCTGGCAACCCGTCCGGAAGAGCGGGAATATTCCGCAGGCCCGGCTTGAATGGAATTGGAACGATTTTCGGCAGGTGAGGCAAAAACATTTGTATCGTTGTATGGAGAAATTTCGGGCTTTTTCGCTGAAGTATTCTTTCTATTTTTCACGGGTTCGGTACCCGACGACCTTTCCTTAACGATTTCATAATACAAAGAAACGGCATCCGAGGCCTGTTTGATTTGGTAATCTTTCTGTTTTTTCTGACGGAGTTTTTCGATAAAAGGACGGAGACTTTCATGTTTTGAGACCGGATGATGATATTTGTGGCAAAAATCCCAGTAAAACCGAAACCACTTTTTGCAATATGGCTGATATTCCTTCTGAACAGGTTGCCGATTCAGAAAAATCTGAAAACACGCCATGATATCTGACGGAACTGAAATCATAATATACCCCTCCTATTGAACGTTCAATATTACAATTACGCATATTATACGGAATGCATATATCATGCCGTTTATATTTGTCAATAAAAAATTGCATGCTGGTTCAAGAATAGGGAAAATC
>JAFCZI010000147.1 GCA_019314425.1 Deltaproteobacteria bacterium
GCATACATGTAGTATGTTGAGGTTCTGGAAAATCACTGCAACGCAGTAGATGGGACTTTTTACGGCGCCATCAATTTTCTGTCTTCAAATGTTCACGCGCCTCGGCAATTTTCTCTTTTATCCGTGTTTCCTCCGGGGGCGCTAAAGAGAGGGCCTTTTCGTAACATTGAAGGGCTTTTTGGTATTGTTTTAACTTAAAGTAGGCATCGCCCAGATGTTCCTGAACGGTGGGATCTTCTCTCGTCAGGGTTGCCGCCTTCAGAAGGGTCTGTAAGGCCTTTTCATATTGGCCTTTCTGAAAATAGATCCATCCCAGGCTGTCGATAATATACCCACTGTCAGGTTTTAATTTCAGGGCTTTTTGAATCAAAACCAGGGCCTCGTCCAGGCGGACGCCTTGTTCGGCATAGGTATAACCAATGTAGTTAAGCGCATCGGCATTGTCGGGATCAATTTCCAGCAACTGCTGCATTTCCTGAATGCAGGCCTCTTTCCGGCCGGCCTTGTCCAGAAGTACACCCAGACGAAATCGAAGATTGACATTTTTTTCATCCCGCGTCAGCCCCTCTCTAACCGCATCAATGGCCTCATCATATTTTTTCTGTGCCTCAAAGATGGCAGCCAGCATGAGATATAGATCCGTGTTGCTCCGGTCAAGCGCCATCAACTGCTCCAGGGCTTTCAATGCTTCGTCGAATTTTTCTTCGAGGATCAGCAAGTGTATCATGTGCATCTGAGCATTCTGGTAATACTTCGACTCCGGAGCAATCAATTTAAACTGCTCCAGCGCCTTGTCATTATCGCCCTTTTCTTCATATGCGGTGGCCAGATAATATCGCGATTTATAGTCTTTCGGCCATGCCGTAACAATCAGATCCAGTTCAGCAATGGATGCGTCGATTTTGCCCTGCTTCAGGTAGATCAGGCCCAGGGCCTGCCGCCCCGGTTCACCGGGTTTTGAATGCTTCTCGATCTGTTCCATCTGATGGGCCGCATCACTTTTTTGGCCCAGTTTCAGATATACCTCCACCATTCGCTCCCTGGCAGGGATGTTGTCGGGATAGAGGGAAAGCAGGCTTTCGTAAGCCTCGACTGCCTCCAGATTCCGCTGGGTGATTTGATAGAGGGTCGCCTTGTCAAACAACGCAGGTTCTAAAGTTTCGTTGCGCTTCAGCGCCTCGTTCAACGATTTTTCAGCCGCTTCGTAGCGCCCCATTTCCAGGTTGATTCTACCCTGATAATAATAGGCAACAATGAGTTCAGGATACTGCTTGATCAAAATTTCCAGCTGTATCAACGCCTTTTCGAATTGCTTTTTCCGGACCAGAATGGTGGTCAGCAAAAGCCTTATCCGTTTGTCGTCGGGATCCTGTTTGAGAACATTCCGGTATTCCACAATGGCGCGTTCATCCTTGCCCGTCAGCGCGTACAGGTCTCCCAGCAAAGCAATGATGTGGGTGTCTTCAGGGTCCATGCCGATGCTTTTTTGGGCATAGACCAGGGCTTCAGGATATTCTTTGAGCCCCTTCAGCAAAATGGCCATTTTGACATTCAGATAGACTGAATCGGGATCATTTTGAATGGCCGTCGCAAGATACTTCCGGGCATCCTGGTAACGGCCCTGATTCAAAGCCACTGAGGCCAGGGCAAAATGCTCATAGGCTTTCTGGATCGCATCCGGTTCTCCGGGACGATAAATTTCGGGTTCGACGACCTCGACAGTCGGGGTGATCGTTTTCTGGGGCCCCCGGCCGTTTACCGTTGCGCAGCCAGTCGGGCCAACGGCAAAAAAGAACAGCAAGAGCAACAGGATTGCGGATTGCGGATGACGGCCCTCTGTCCTCTGTCCTCTGTCCATCGTGAATTTTGATTTCATGGGTGCTTACCTTCACCGGATTCTCTGGTAAAATAGATGGTTCTATTTCAGAAAATCCGAATATTCCTCCTCAAAATTCGGAATCTTTTCTTTCAACCATTTCCGAATGTTCTCGATGATCTTTTCCTGGATCTGCCGAATCCGTTCCCGGGAAATATTGTATTTATTGCCCAGATCCTGGAGGGTCAGAGGTTTCTCAGCCAGAATTCGGTTGTCAAAAATGTCGGCTTCTTTTCCAGACAGGGTTTTGCGAAATTCTCGGAGGCTTTTCGTCAGCAGGTTTTTGCTTTCGTCATTGGACAGCATGTCGTCAACAGGCATTCCGGGGTCAGGCAGAAAAGAGCCGTAGGATTCCCTGGAATCTTCACCCACCGGCGCGCTGAGGGAAATTTCCCATCCTCCCAGCCGCTGGGTCATTTCAACCACTTCCGGTTCCTTTACCTCAAGTCTCTCCGCCAGCAAGCGCGGTTCGGGGGTAACCCCCTGAGCGATAAGCTTGTCCCTTTCCTTGGCAAGATTGAAAAACAGCTTTCTCTGACTCTGAGTCGTCCCAATTTTAACCATCTTCCAATTATCCATTATGAATTTAAGGATATAAGCCTTAATCCAAAAAGAAGCATAATAGGAAAATTTTATACCACGATAGGGGTCGAATTTTCGCACAGCCTGTAAAAGGCCCAGATTCCCTTCCTGAATGAGGTCCAGCAGATTTTTCGTCCAGTACCGATGGAAATCCATGGCGATTTTTACAACCAGCCTCAAGTTTGACGTTACCAGCCTGAATGCCGCATCGTCATCATCATGTTCCTGGATTCTGATGCCCAGTTCTTTCTCTTCATCACGGGTCAGCAGATTATACTGTTTAATTTCAAGAAGGTATATTTGAAGTGGATCGTAAGGAACCAGCGCAGTGTCCGAGCGCTGCACCACAGGCGCAAGATCGGTGCGCTTCAGGGCCGGTTTTCGGTCAGGCGTTTTGCCAGATTGTTTTTTCGAACCGGCTTTATTTTTCCCTTTTTTCATATAAAAACCCTACAATGGTCTCGCATGCGTGGACCCGTTTATTGCGATCGGGGGACGGAAACAATTTTCATGTATCGTTTTTTACCGGCCCGCAGGAGCAACCCGTCCGCTCCTGAATCATCCGCACCGATCATCTGGTCAAAAACCGAAATTTTCTGGTTGTTCAAATAGCCGCCGCCCTGTGAAATCAATCTTCGGGCTTCCCCTCTTGTCTTACATAAGCCCGCGTTTTCAAACAGAATGTAGGCCGGGACACCCGTTTCAAGGGATTCCAGCTCAATTTCATATGTGGGAATGGACTCATCTGAGACCCCTTTATTCCGACCGAACAGCCCCTCGGCCGCAGCCTGGGCCTGATCCGCATTTTCCTTCCCGTGGCATAACCGGGTCGCCTCATAAGCCAATATTTTTTTCGCTTCCCGAATCTCAGAACCTTCTAACTTTTGAAGCCGCTTTATTTCATCCATGCCAAGCAATGTAAATATAGACAGGAACCTCCCGATATCCCCGTCATCCTGGTTGACCCAATACTGGTAATAGTCATAGGGCGACGTCATTTCACCATCAAGCCAAACCGCACCTTTGTGGGTTTTGCCCATCTTAATACCCGAAGAGGTGGTCAAAAGCGGAAACGTGAGTCCATGGACAACTTCACCCTCCAGACGCCTTATCAGATCGGCGCCGGCCAGGATATTGCCCCATTGATCATTCCCCCCCATCTGAAGGCGACAGCCGTAATGCTTGAAAAGGTACCAGAAATCATACGCCTGCAGCAACATGTAGTTGAATTCGATGAAGCTGAGACCGGTCTCCATTCTCATCTTGTAGCTTTCAGCGGCAAGCATCCGGTTTACGCTGAAATGTCGACCGATATCCCGAAGGAAATCCACATATCGAAGCTCCGTCAACCAGTCGGCGTTGTTGGCCATGATAGCGCGTTCACCGCTGAAATCAATGAAATTGGAAAGCTGTCTCTTCAGGCCCAGGGCATTGTCGTTAATTTCTTCACGGCTCATGATACGCCGCATCTCAGTTTTTCCGCTGGGGTCTCCGACCAGGGCCGTACCGCCCCCCACCAGCACAACCGACCGGTGACCGGCATTCTGCATGTGTACCAGGCTCATTATGGGAAGCAGACTTCCCACGTGAAGGCTTTTTGCGGTCGGATCAAAACCGATATAGCAGGTCGTGGGTTGAGAAAGCATTTGCGAAAGGGACCCTTTGTCGGTGGACTGTTCAAAGAATCCTCTGGTTTGAAAGATTTCTAAAATATTTTCCATTTTCAATCTCTTGTTGAACTCCTTTCTTCATCCTCGGGAAGTCTAATGCGTACCACCTGCCCCCGTTTTCCCAGATTATCCATTTTTTTGCCGTTGAACTCAAGGACAATGCCACCGGCATTCCCGATCAACAATTCAAACCCTTTTTCTGCCTTCCATTCAGGCGTATCGGAAGGGTCAAATACATACTCTTTCGACTTCAGACCGTCAACTGACATTCTCACCCAGGTCCTTTCCGTTACATAGCCTTTCAACCGCAACTTCAACACGTCAACCTCCCCGGCGGCGGAAGGAATTTTCACGTCGAGCTCATCTTCGGTGGCAGTCCGGGTTACGGCCGGTTTTGACAATGTATTTTCCGGGGTTTTTGGTTTTTTCTGTGTTTCGGGACTCACCGTTGAAACACCTGCCGTCAATTTCGAATCAGCGGTTGAAAGGACACTTTCTTCAATAAGGGGTCCCTTTTCAGCTTTTTGTTGTTCATCGAGAACCATCGGCTCTTCACCTGCCGGTAAACGTTGAACCCTGACGGCGCCTGTGCCAGCGGCTCCCTTTGCATCGGTTGAAACCGTAAACCACGCATAATAGGCTAATACGGCAGCCAGGAGAAACAATAGACCGACCACCACAAATGGCCATTTTTTCCTTTGGGAAGCGGACGACAGAACAAATTCCTTTGAAAAAACATCAGCCCCTGCTTCCTCCCGATAAAAGGCTACAATGCGTTCTTCATCAAGCCCCAAAACGCGGGCGTAGGACCGTATGAAACCTTTTACAAAAATGGGCGCGGGAAGCAGGTCCCATTCGTCATTTTCGATGGCCTCCAGGAAACGGGGTCGCAGTCGGGTCTGCTGGGAAACCTGGGCGTAACTGAGGCCCTTTTTTTCTCGTGCCCTCTTGAGCAACGCACCCGGAGAAACCCCGGAAGAAATGACCCAATCATCGGTTTCAGCATTCGATAGCGGTCGATCATCTTGATCCATGTTAAATAACCTTGATGCACTCGTAAAAAGTCACGAATCAATCTATAGATGGCGTTGTAAAAAGTTCCATATACAAAGCGTAGTGGTTTTTTAGGATCGTCGGGGCATACATGTCGCATGTTGAGATTCTGAAAAATTGCTGCAACGCAGTAGACGGGACTTTTTACGGCGCCATCAACCTTGAGTGTTCAAAAAATGATTTTAACATATGCCCTGTCCCTTAAGTTCCTGATCCAGGCAGAATACGCCTGATCCATCTTTTTGCGGTAAAGGGTAGAGCGAATGGAATTTTCGACCTGGTCGAATGACTTTTCCCCGCCTTTATCTTTTTCCACAACTTTAATAATCTGAATTCCATTGGGTCCGACAATGGGAGCTCCCACCTCGCCTGAGGAAAGGTCTTTGATGGTAGTGGCCATTTCCGGATTGAGCTCCGAAACCTTGAACGCACCGAGATCTCCCCCCTCTTTTGCCCCCGGCCCGTCGGAAAACTGTCTGGCCAGTTTTCCGAAATCTTCGCTGGCTTTGATTTTCTGAATGATCCGGCTGGCTTTTGCTTCTAATGCACGGGATTCTTCCCGGTCTGCCGGGTCTTCCTGCTTTAGAAAAATCATGGCAAGATGAACCTTTCCTTTAGTGCTGAATTCATCTTTATGCGCCGCATAATACTCTTTTATTTCTCCTTCTCTGATAATAATTTTACTTCTGACCTCATAATTGACCAAACGTCTCCGTTCAAGCTCTGTTTTGAGCATTTTTCGATATTGATCATAACTCTGCCCTTGTTCTTTGAGTGCAGCCACCAGATCTTTCTGGGTCAGGTTGTTGTCCGTCTTGACCCTTTCGATGGTCGCATCCACTTCTTTCTGTGGTACTTTGATTTTCAATTCCTGAATCTTTTCACGGGCAATTTTTTCTTCGATCAATATGTCGAGAATTTTTCTGCGCGTCTTAAGGTACTGACCTTCAGATTTTTTTTCGAGTGCTTCAGGGACCATCCCC
>JAFCZI010000148.1 GCA_019314425.1 Deltaproteobacteria bacterium
CAATGAAACTCTAGCGATTCAAAAAGAGGTGCGTAAATTTGCCAAAGAGGTGATGCGGCCGGTAGGCATCGAACTGGATCAGATGGCCGACCCGGCTGATGTGACTGCTCAGGGGTCGCCGCTTTGGGATGCGTATAAAGGATATCGTGCCCTGGATCTTCATTTGAATTCCATACCACCTGAATTTGGTGGTATGTCTGGTAGCCTGGAGCCTATGGCAGAATACCTGATCGCAGAGGAGTTGGGGTACGGTGATTCCGGCCTGTCGATCAGTCTTGGTGTGTCCAGTATGCCGTTTGGATTTGCCTCTTTATTTGCCCCATTTATTCCTGAAATGAAGCAGATGGTCCATGACTATGTTGAGGACAAAACAGGAGAGGTGATCGGTTGCTGGGCGATCACCGAACCGGACCATGGCGGAGACTGGTCTCTGGGAGGTGAGGATCCGAGATGCGGTCCTTCAGTAACCGCTGTCCTGAAAGGAGACGAATATATTGTCAATGGTGAAAAATCATCATGGGTCTCAAACGGCACCATTGCCACCCATGCCGTATTTCATGTCGGCCTGGATCCGGCCAAAGGCATGGCGGGGTCGGGGTTGGCACTCATCCCCCTGGATCTCCCGGGTATATCCAGAGGCAAGCCGTTGGATAAAATTGGTCAACGCTCCCTGAATCAGGGTTCTATCATTTTTGAGGATGCCCGGATTCCGAAACAGTATATGGTGATTGATCCCAGCCTGATGGTGGATATGAATATGGGCGAAACGATTCTGGCAGGTGCCAATGGCGGTATGTCCGTCATCTTTGCCGGCCTGGCGAAAGCAGCCTACGATGAAGCGTTTATGTACGCCCAGGAGCGCATCCAGGGTGGTGTCCCCATTTTTGAACATAAAAACATTAAACTGGATCTTTTCAAGATGTTCACCCGGGTCGAAGCCGCCAGGGCCAACGCCCGTCGCATGGCACTCTATAATGGCGCGCAAACACTGAAAGGTGAGCAACCCTCAGGTGCTCACGCCGTCGCCGCCAAATGCTTGTCTACCGAGACAGCCACCTGGGTTGCCAGTAAGGCAATCCAGATTTTTGGTGGAAACGGCCTGACCAAGGAGTATCCGGTGGAAAAAATGTTCAGGGATGCCCGTTCCGCGATGATTGAAGATGGCGTCAATGAGACCCTAGGACTGGCTGCCACCGAGTATCTTTAATAGCGAAGGTTAAAAGAAAAACGGGGACACGTAACGAGTTCCCCGGTACAACAACGTAATCAGCGTAATGGAAGTACATGTCCCCGCATTTCTTTTCATATAAAATATGGAGTAAATAATGAGTGACAATATATATGTGTATGCGACCGGCATGATCAAGTTTGGCAAGCACATGGATAAGGGAATCAAGGCCCTGACCGGTGATGCGCTGAATGCGGTTCTGGCGGATTGTGATTTGAGTCTGAGTGATCTTGAGGCGGCCTGGTTTTCCAATACCGGTTGGGGGATTTCCGATTTTCAACACGGGATTCGGGGTCAGGTAGCCCTGTCCGCCAATGGTCTTGATAAAATACCCATCATTAACGTAGAAAACGCCTGTGCCAGTGGGAGTACCGCACTGCATTCAGCCTGGATGGCCATCAAAGCTGGGGTTTACGACTGTTGTCTGGCAATTGGTGTAGAGAAAATGTACTACCCACCCCCGCCACCCGCTGCTGATGGGAAGCCTAAAAAAAGATCCATGGACGGTTTTATCTCCGGAACGGATGTTGAGGAGACGTTGAAATTCATGGAAAAAATGAAGGCAGAAGCAGCAAAAAAGAAGGCGGAAGAAGCAGCCAAGGGCATAGAACCCAAGAAAGGAAAGCCCCATTCCATATTCATGGACTTTTACGCTGCAGGCTCGCGGGGGCATATGAAAGCTTACGGCTCAACCCAGAAACAACTAGCGATTATTGCTTCAAAAGCCCACAATAATTCGACGATGAACCCGCTGGCGCAGTACACCTTTCCCCAAACTGTCGAACAGGTCATGAACGATTATGAGGTGGCCTTTCCTTTGACCCGGGCCATGTGTGCTCCCATTGGGGATGGTGCGGCGGCAGCGATTATCTGCTCCGAAAACTTCCTGAAAAAACATCCCTCCAGCCGGGTGGTCCGCATTCGCGCCTCCATTATCAAATCCGGATCAAGGATCGGGGAAAACGACATCTGTGGACGAGCTTCCCGGGCAGCTTATGAAATAGCCGGTATTGGTCCCGAAGACATTGGCGTGGTCGAACTTCACGATGCAACAGCCTTTGGCGAACTCTACCAGACCGAACAGATGGGGTTTTGTCCCATCGGCGAAGGCGGAATATTGGCCGAAAGTGGTGCAACAGCCCTGGACGGAAAAATTCCGGTTAATCCCAGCGGTGGATTGATATCCCGAGGCCATCCCATTGGCGCTTCCGGTCTCGCTCAAATTAACGAATTGACCACTCAGCTGAGGGGAGAAGCCGGAAAACGACAGATTAAAGACCCGAAAATCGCCATGGCCGAAAACGGTGGTGGCACCCTGGGAATGGGCGAGGCTGCAATGGCGATTCACATGCTGGAAAAAGTGTGACGCCAGCTTCCACATCACAAAACTTGAATTTGTAAAACTGCTAAGGGAGAAGGACATGACAAAAAAAATATTTGAACCATTCGAGATTAACGGTATGGTTTTGAAAAACAGGCTGGGATTTCCACCATTTTTGAATATGCCAGCAGAGGAGGATTGTACCATTAACGACCAGACAGTCCGCTGGTTTGAAGACAGGGCCAGAGGCGGAGCCGGACTGGTCATGACCGGAGCTGTGCTGGTGGGACCGGAGCCGGATTATGCAATGCTGAAAATGCTGGACATGACCCGGGTCGGTCTGTTTGATGATAAGTTTGTTGACGGTTTTGTCCGTATAGCTGATGCGGTTCATGCCCATGGCGCAAAATTCGGGGTTCAACTGGAAGGATTGGGGGGGGTCATGTCTGGAAAAGGACCGTCTCTCCCGCCATACCCGGATGCAGAAGATGCCACCGATGGCTTTTTAAAGATTATTTATAACTTTGACGTCCCCATCACCGAAGTCACCATCGAAGAGCTCGAAGCAGTCAAACAGTCGTTTGCTGATGCTGCCGGCCGGGCTAAAAAAGCAGGTGCGGATTGTGTAGAACTCCACTGTGCCCATGGGGGTGCGACATTAAACTGCTCCTTTATCTCACCTTACTATAACCGACGCACGGACCAGTACGGCGGCAGCTGGGAGAACAGGCTCCGCCTGTCCACCGAAATTATTCAAGGGATCAGAAAAGTAGTGGGAGATGATTTTCCCATACTGGCCAGAATCAGCAGCGATCAGCTGGTCGGGGAGAAGGGCATTACCCTGGCTGATACCATCAAGTATGTGGTTCCCGCCCTGGAAAAAGCGGGAATTGACTGTTTTGACGTCACCCAGGGCGATATGACGCGATCACAACAAGGCATCATCATCCCGATGTATTACAAAAGGGGCTGTTTTATGGATATGACCGCCGAAGTCAAGAAAGCCACTAATCTTCCGGTGATTGGTGTCGGCAGGATCGTTGACATCGACATGGCCAACCAGTTTGTAGAAGATGGAAAAGCCGATCTCATTTTCATGGGCAGACAATTCACAGCCGATCCAGACACACCAAACAAATATCTGGCGGGAAAAGCCGACGAGATTCGGAAATGCATCGCCTGCAACATGGCCTGCGGTCCCTGTCCGATTAACTACGAAATCCACCGGGATCATATTCCCCTAACCCAGGCTGAAATAGCGAAAAAAGTCCTGGTCATCGGCGGGGGGGTCGCAGGAATGGAAGCCGCCAGAATTGCCTCGTTACGTGGTCACCAGGTCACTTTGATGGAAAAGTCTGACAGACTCGGGGGACTGGTTACCTCCCTCGCCAAGACACCGATGACGGGAGAATTCGGAAATCTAGTTGAATTTCTTTCCACACAGATGGAAAAGCGAAACGTGGATGTCAAGATGAACCAGGAGGCCGGACTTGTCGAAGTGGAAGCACTGCAGCCCGATGTCGTTCTTCTTTCCACCGGTTCAACCATGCAGATACCTGCGGAAGCCAAAAGCCAGCCAAGTGTGATGGATCACATCGACGCCCTGGAACGGATGGATGAGATCGGGCAGAAGGTCGTTATCTGGGGATTAGTAGCAGCGGATTTTGCTATCTCTCTGGCAAATGCTGGCAAAGATGTGGTGCTGATGGGGCGGGGAGGTGTGGAAACGCTGGCTAAATACTATCCATCGGGCAGACGATTTTTCATCCTCAGGCAGCTGACCGACGTCCGATTGCCCAGGGTCACCCCTGAAGGCGCCAGGTTAAGCAACCCCGAAGTTCTATACCAGATCACGGTGGAAGATATTGCCAACAATGAGATCAAAACCGTGAACAACGAGGGTACACAGCGGGCCATCCCCTATGATACCCTGATTATTTCCAGGGAAAGAACACCCAATGATCAGCTTTTTGAAGCGTTACAGGGTAAGGTTGCGGAAGTCCATAAGATCGGGGACTGCAGCTCAATAGAAGAGATCCAGGAAGCGATCCTTAGTGCCAACGAGATCACCCGCAAGCTATAATCGTTCGAATAAAACCCGTAACTATTCACCTTATTTCCGGAGCCGAGGGGCGGTGTGAATAGTTACCACTTTTATCTCATATATGCCATTAAAGGAGTGTTTCAAGATGGAAGAGTCCCAGATATCCTACTTTTCTGATCTCATTGAGTACCAGGGGCACACCCTTGGAGAGAAGCCCTATATTATGTTCAATAAAGAGATCATCAGCTTTGCCGCCTATGACCAGACGACCTGTAGCTTTGCTAATGGGCTTCTGGAACATGGCGCTGAAGCCGGGGACGGTATCGCGATTTTGATGGGGAACTGTCCTGAATTTTTATACCTGTTTTACGGCATGCCACGGGCGGGACTGTACAGCGTTCCGATCAATGTCTCACTAATGGGCGACGGGCTTCGATTTATTCTGGAAAATTCAGACGTAAAATACCTGGCCATTGACGACATACTCTATCCAAAAATCGCAGAATTTGACAGTCCGGTGAAGACAATCAAAAAAATCTTTGTCCGCCGAACCACCGACCAGCCTCTACCGGCTGGTACCCTCGATATCAAGGAACTGCTGTCAGCACCGTCCGAAAAACCGGCCCATGCGGTTAAAGAGGGAGACATGTCACAGTTGCTGTATACATCCGGCACGACTGGCCCCCCCAAGGGTGTGGTTGGCCGCCAGCAGCCCGGCATTGCTTTGTGGTGGAAGATGGGTGCCGATACAATGTTCACGCCGGACGATGTACTTTATACCTGCCTGCCTCTCTTCCATGCCAATGCCCTGATGCTGACCGCAGGGTTTGCCATGGCAGGGGGTCGTCCTTTCGGTCTCGACACGAAATTCACGGCTTCCGGATTCTGGGATCGCCTGCGGTATTATAAGGCAACCTCTTTTAACGGCCTGGGAGCCATGATCCCCATTCTGATGAAACAGCCGGAAAAAGAGACCGATACCGACAATACCGTGAAAATCGTCAACTCGGCAGCCTGCCCCGCCAATCTCTGGGAGCCATTTGAAAAACGGTTCGGGGTTAAAATCTATGAAGGGTATGGCGCAGTCGATGGCGGTGGTCTCGCCATCACCAACCGAGGTGATGCTCCGGTCGGATCGGTGGGCAAGCCGGCTCCTGAAATAGAGTGGAAACTGGTGGACAGTGACGAGAACGAGGTGCCCCAGGGAGAGTACGGAGAGCTGATCACAAAGAACAAAAATCAACCGGTCAGTAAGGTCGAATATTATAAAAATCCGGAGGCCTCCACCAAAAAGGTCAGAGGGGGCTGGATTCGAACCGGCGATCTTTTCTATGCCGATAAAGAGGGCTACCTCTATTTTGTGGATCGAAAAACAGATTCCATGCGGCGTAGAGGTGAAAATATCTCCTCCTGGGAAGTGGAAAATATGGTGGAAAAATACGATGATGTTGCCGTCTGTGCAGCCTTTGGCGTCCCTTCCGAACTGGGTGAAGATGAAGTCATGATCTGGGTCAAACCCAAGGATGGCCTCACCCTCGACCTGAAAGACCT
>JAFCZI010000149.1 GCA_019314425.1 Deltaproteobacteria bacterium
TTGTGATAAATATCCATGTTGATGTCATAGAGCTTTTGATCCGGTGGGATTTTTATCTCAGACGTCGGTTGTGCGGGTGGTTTAGCGGAACCCTGGACCTGATGGATCGCCACGGGCGCTGCCGGGGTGTCTTTTTCAGTGGGCGGGACCATGGGTTCGAGACCCAGATAGGAAGAAATCCGGTTTACACGCAATGTCAACCGGACCATTTGTTCCCGTAATTCGGAAAGACCCTCTCCCAGAGAATCCCCCTCCGTCGTATCCCTTTCGATGGACCGTTTGAGCAGATGGCTGTTTTCGTCCAGACGGCCGTTCAGACGCCGCATTTCCCCTTTTAAGCGATCCATCTCGGCACTGTTTCCAGCCATACGCTCACTGTTTGAAACCAGTTCCTTGTCTGTTTTTGCCTCAAGGGTATCGATTTTTTTGTTGAGATACAGGAATTTGTCTTCCGTGACGCACGCGGAGAAAAGGAGGAATGGAGACAAAAAGAAAACCACTCCGATACCGATAGGCCTTAACAAAAAATGAATTCCCATATTCCACCCCGTTAATCGACATGTCGGCGTAACATCGGGCCGATCAGGACAATATCAAAACATTTTGAACAAAAACCGGTGTTGCGCCAGACAACGGCAACGCAACACCGGAAATGATGATGAATGGCTTTTTCCGAACAACCCGGAACTATTGAAACAGTTTAAATGTGTCCCGTCTGTTCACAGCCCATGCGATGGCGTTATTAGCAGGATCCTCTGGCCTCAGCTCACCGTAGCTGATGGTCTTCAAGCGGTCCGGAGAAATTCCCAGAGCAACGAGAAACTTTTTGGCGGACATGGCCCGCCTTTCACCCAGGGCCAGGTTGTATTCTTCAGTGCCCCTGTCGTCGCAGTTTCCGGCAATAAGGACTGAGTAAGATGGGTTCGCACGCAGAAAGTCGGCCTTTTCTCTCAAAGCCTGCTGAGAGTCAGGTTTCAGATCCGACCTGTCATAGTCAAAGTAGATATCGAGGTTTTCAAAATCTGTAATCACGGCGGCCTGTCTGGCGGCAGCTTTATCAGCTTCAACACCCTCTATCACCACGACTTTTGACCCTTCTTTAACGATGACAACCTCTTCGGTTTTTCCATCTGCAGCGTTTACGCCGCCAGATCCATCCAACTTCTTTTTCGCACAAGATGTCATAAAGAAAACCGAACAGACAAAAGCAACGGCCATTAAGACGATGACGATTCTATTTCCCATACACTCTTTACTCCTCTCCCGATTTGTAGTTTAAAATAAAAAACCCCAGGTGGTCAAACGATCCATAAACCGCACAACGCCAATTATTAACCAAAGGCATTTGATAATCAAGGATAATATGAGAGGCGGTCTAACATTTCTGATGATATATTTCAAGCGCTCATTAGTGGCCAAAATACAAATTAATTGACAGCCTTGCACCATCGTTATAGTGTTACACGGTTTTAATCGGGCTGAAATTTCGGGGGGAAAATGGCGGAGAAGAACTTTGAAGCGGCAATGAAGCGGTTGGAGGTGATCGTGCAGAGCCTTGAAGGGGGCGAAATGCCCCTGGGGAAATCTTTGGAAGTGTTTGAAGAAGGCATGCGATTGGCCGGTTATTGTTCCAACGAACTTGAAACGGCGGAAAAAAAGGTTTCGTTGCTTGTTGAGGAAAGTAGTGGAAAATACAAAGAAACGCCCTTCAAACCGGAAAAAGAAAATAATGGTGAGACCCGTGAATTTTGATTTAAAGGCGTACTTACTGGAAAAGCGGACTCAGGTGGATCGCGCTCTTGATGGATATTTTCCCAAGGGGAACGGCCTTACGGCGGATTTGATTGAGGCCATGAGATACAGCCTTTTCGCAGGCGGAAAGAGGCTGCGGCCGATTCTTTGTATCGCTGGCGCCGAGGCGGTTGGCGGGGCGGGCAACCCTGTACTTCCCGTGGCCTGTGCTTTGGAATTGATCCATACCTATTCCCTGATTCATGATGATTTGCCTTTGATGGATGATGATGATCTCAGGCGCGGAAAACCCACCAATCACAAAGTATTCGGGGATGCGATCGCCCTTCTGGCAGGGGACGGCCTGTTGACCGAGGCCTTCAGCCTGATGACCTCATCCCATGCCACAGGCGCCATCGCACCCGACCGGCTGCTGGAGGCGATCCGGATGATTTCCCGGGCCGTCGGACCCGGCGGGATGGTCGGTGGACAAGTGGTGGATATGCAGTGGGAGGGGAAAAAAGCGGATCTTGAAACGGTGAAATTCCTTCATACCCACAAGACAGGCGCTCTCATCAAGGCTTCGGTGGCTTCCGGCGCCATTGTTACAGGCGCCCCGGAATCTCAAGTTGGGTCTGTTTTATCCTATGGCCAAAAAATTGGTTTGGCATTTCAGATCTCCGATGACATTTTAGATGTTGAAGGGGACAGCGAAACCATGGGAAAGATGGCGGGGGCGGATGAAGAAAAGGGGAAAACCACCTACCCATCGGTCCTGGGCCTGGGTGAATCCAAGAAAGTCCAAAGCGTACTGGTTCAAGAGGCTGTCCAGGATTTGAAAGCGTTTGGGGAAAAAGCAGAGCCCCTTCGGCGAATTGCTTATTATATCATCGAGAGAAAAAAATGATTGAAAGCGGACCTGAAAAATCGAATTTGTTGCGCACGATTGATAGCCCCGCGGACATAAAAGATCTTTCCTTGGATCAACTACAGGATTTGGCTGAGGAAATCCGTTGGAAAATTATTGAGACAACGTCAAAAACAGGCGGGCACCTGGCGCCCAGTCTTGGGACGGTAGAGCTGGCCATTGCACTGCACTATGTTTTTGACACCCCCAAAGATAAAATTATCTGGGATGTGGGACACCAGGCCTATGCCCATAAATTGCTCACCGGGCGGCGAAACCAATTTCATACCCTGAGAACCTATGGGGGTATCAGCGGGTTTCCAAAGCGGGCGGAAAGCCCTTATGACGCCTTTGACACCGGACATAGCAGTACCTCCATTTCTGCGGGTCTGGGCATTTCAACGGCAAAATGCCTTAAAGGAGAGAAACGAAAAGTCATTTCGGTGATCGGCGACGGTTCCCTGACCGGAGGAATGGCTTTTGAAGGGCTTAACCAGGCCGGCCATACGGGAAAAGACCTGATTGTGGTGCTCAACGACAATGCCATGTCCATCGCGCCCAACGTGGGGGCCTTCTCATCGTTTCTGAGCCGGAAGATGACCGGCAAGCGGTTTGTAAATTTTAAGAAAGATCTCGAGAATTTCATAAAATCTCTGCCCGGCGTTGGGGAAAATATTCTTAATTTTGCCCGCAAGAGCGAGGATTCCTTTCTCGCATTTTTTACACCGGGGATGATGTTCGAGGCCTTTAAGTTCAAATATGTGGGCCCCATTCAAGGGCATCGTCTTGACCGATTGATTGAGACCTTCGGCAACGCCGACAATCTGGAAGGTCCGATTTTGATTCATGTTCTCACCGTAAAAGGAAAAGGATACGAATTCGCCGAAAAAGACCCGGCCTACTTTCACGGGGTGGGGTCCTTTGATGTTCAAACCGGGGCTCCTCCCGTAAAAAAACCCACAAAGGCCATTCCCTCTTACACCAGCGTTTTCGGAAAGACCATGATGGATCTGGCTTCCAAAAATGATCGGTTGTTTGCCATTACCGCAGCCATGCCCGAGGGGACCGGTTTGACGGCGTTTTCAGAGGTGTTCCCCCAAAGATTCCTGGATGTGGGAATCGCGGAGCAGCATGCCGTGACATTTGCCGCAGGCCTGGCAACGGAAGGATTCCACCCTGTGGTGGCCATTTACTCTACGTTCCTTCAGAGGGCTTTTGATCAGATCGTCCATGATGTGTGCCTCCCTAATCTGCCGGTGGTTTTCGCTTTGGATCGGGGTGGTATCGTGGGTGAAGATGGACCGACTCATCATGGGCAATTTGATGTGTCCTATCTGCGAAGCTTGCCCAATATGACCATTATGGCGCCAAAAGACGAAAATGAATTGCGGCATATGCTTTTTACGGCGCTGCAACATGATGGACCTGTGGCCATCCGGTATCCACGGGGCAGTGGTCTTGGCGTACCGCTGGATGATGAATATCAGCGGCTTCCCATGGGGGAAGTTGAAATCCTGAAAGAAGGAAGCGATCTTCAGGTGCTGGCATTCGGCAGTATGGTGTATCCATCCCTTGAAGCGTCCCGCATCCTTGAACAGGAAGGGATATCCGCCGGTGTCCTGAATTGCCGATTTGCAAAACCATTGGACAAAAAAATTGCGGCTATCGCGGCTCCTTCGGGTCGGCTCCTGGTGGTGGAGGAAAACGTCCGAATGGGTGGACTCGGCGGCGGTGTCCTGGAGCTTTTAAATGACTTGGGGGACCGGGATATCCTGGTTAAGCGGATGGGGCTTCCGGATCTGTTTGTTGAGCAGGGTCCGGCGGGTCTGCTTCGAAAGAATCTGGGTCTTGATGTGGAAGGCATTGTTAAGGAGGCCAGAGGTTTCTGCCAACAAAAAAAATAAGACTGGATAAATTATTGGTTCAAAAGGGTCTGGTCGAAAGCCGTGAAAAGGCCAAGGCAATGATCATGGCGGGCCTTGTTTACGTGGGCGACGCCAAGGTGGATAAAGCCGGCCACCTGTTTCCCGAATCCGCAGCCATTCGCCTGAAAGAACCCTACCCGCCTTTTGTCAGCAGGGGGGGAACCAAGCTTGAAGGCGCCATGGCGCATTTTTCGGTCGATGTTCAATCGCTCGTTCTGCTGGATGTGGGGGCCTCCACGGGTGGGTTCACCGATTGTCTGCTTCAACGGGGCGCCGAAAGCATTATCGCCATTGATGTGGGGTATGGTCAGTTTGCCTGGAAGCTTCGCCAGGATCCCCGCGTGACGGTGATGGAAAAAACCAATATCCGCTATTTAACGCCGGATGACCTTGGTATCCTCGCGCAGGGAGCGGTCATAGATGTGTCCTTTATTTCCCTTAAACTGGTTATCCCGGCTGTATCCCGCCTCCTGACGGATCACGCCTTCATCATGGCCTTGATCAAACCCCAGTTTGAAGTGGGCAAAGGAAAGGTCGGAAAGAAGGGGGTGGTGCGGGAACCCGCTCTTCACGAATCGGTTGTTCGGGATTTGACGACCTTCTGTGAAAAATCGGGTTGGTCGGTTCGAGGAACGGTTCCGTCGTCCATATTGGGCCCCAAGGGGAACGTTGAGTTTTTTATCTATCTGGAGCGGTAGAAATTCCTTCATGGCAATCTTGCTTTTTTTTAACCTTGCGAGCCAGTTTTGATGGTCCCGTAAAAAGTCACAAATTTATCTATAGATGGCGTTGTAAAAGGTTCCATATACAAGGCGTAGTGGTTTTTCAGGATCGTAGGCATACAAGTCGTATGTTGAGATTCTGAAAGATCACTGCAACGCAGTAGATGGGACTTTTTACGGCGCCATCAGTTTTAAAACGCCCTCTTTTGCCCGATCTCTGCGCCGAACTCAAATTTTAATCCGGGTTTATGCTTTTCTCAGCGCCGGATTCCAATCAAGAATCAGGGCCATTACCCCCTTTGTCAAACAGGATGCGTTGAAGTTCTCGATGGGTGAAATAGGGATCATCATCTCTTAAGTACGGCAGCAGGATCTTCTTTTGCCGAAGCATATCTCTGGAAATCTCCGCATGAATTTCATCCGGTTCATGAAGGGCTGCCTTTGCGATCTGTTGACCAAACGGGTTGACGATTTCGCTTCCCCCCCAGAAATGAAACGCCTCTTCCGGGAGAGACGAGGTGATTGCCTCGGATGCGGGCATTTTTGCGGTCTCAGCCGCAAAAACGGATTTTTTCTCGCTCCAGGACTCTTCCCCCACCCGGTTGACACAGACGTTATAGATGCCGAAAATACGGGAATAAAACTTGTTGATGATTCCCCAGCTCTCGATATTTGAAAATTCGTTCCCCATGGAACCCTGGGAAGAGTTGAAGAGGGTGATGAAGATATCCGCCTTCTGAACGACCCCCAGGTAGGGGAGCGAGGGATGCCACAGGTCGTTGCAGATGAAGACCGCCATGGTAAAACCGTGCAGGGTGAAGACCTGCACC
>JAFCZI010000150.1 GCA_019314425.1 Deltaproteobacteria bacterium
CGGTGATCGTTACGTTTTTGTTAAAGCGGATATCTGCGACAGGGAACGAATGGATGGGCTTTTTGATGAATACCATCTGGATTCGGTCTGCCATTTTGCCGCCGAATCCCATGTGGACCGATCCATTGTGGGGCCCGGCGCCTTTATCCAGACCAATATCGTGGGGACCTTCAACCTGCTGGAAGCGTCCCGTAACCACCAGGCGCAGGTTGAACTGTTTCACCACATCAGCACCGACGAGGTGTTTGGAAGCTTAGGTTCGGAAGGACTGTTTATGGAAACCACGCCATACCAGCCCAACAGCCCGTATTCCGCCTCAAAGGCCTCTTCCGATCACCTGGTTCGGGCCTATCACGAAACCTACGGCCTGCCCGTCACCATCAGCAACTGTTCCAATAACTACGGTCCCTACCAGTTTCCCGAAAAGCTGATCCCACTCGTGATTTTAAATGCCATGGAAGACAAGCCCCTTCCCATCTATGGGGATGGTTTAAACGTGCGGGACTGGCTCTACGTTCGGGACCACTGCACGGCTGTCTGGACGATTATGAAAAGCGGGGGGAGAGGGGAGACTTATAATATCGGCGGTAACCACGAAATGGAAAATATCCGCATTGTGGAGACCCTCTGTGGTCTGATCGACGACCTTCCCACCATGAAAGGCACGCCCTCCAGACGGACGTTGATCACCTATGTGAAGGACCGGCCCGGACACGACCGGCGCTATGCCATTGATTCCACCAAATTGCAAAGGGATTTGGGATGGGCCCCGGAGGAGTCTTTTCAATCGGGAATCGAGAAAACCCTCGCGTGGTATCTGGCGCATTCGTCATGGATTTCGCGTGTCAGGAGCGGGGCTTATCAGGACTGGATTCGCGAACAGTATGAGGCTTGAAAAGGTTAATACCTAAAAACTGCAATAAGCTTTTAGCTATTAGCCGTTAGCTTAAGGGTCTCAAGTATTTGCATGGCCTCTGCCTATATTGGAAGCATCACTTCTTGATGCTACCCTATTTCACCGTAAATGATTGAAATTGTATTCCTAGTAGCTAACGGCTAACGGCTAATTGCATCTTTTAAGTAATATCGTGTCGTAGCATTCCATTGTCCCAAGCGCCGTATTCCGATAATCTGTGGCCTGCAAAACAGGAAAATTGAAAAAAGGAACTACCATGGGGCCTACATTGGCCAGACGCCTGAGTATACTTTGCGATCCCGATTCTCTGGAAGAGCAACCCGAATCTTCGGGGGCGGTCTACTTCACGGGTTGGGCCAAAATAAAAGGGCGGAAAGTGATGGTCATTGCCGCTGACCCGGACCCTTTATCGGAACCCGCAGACCTGTCTTTTTCCTCATCCCGATATGTCAAAGCCCTTCAGCAGGCCGACTCCGCCGCCAGTCCGGTGGTTTTCCTTCATGACTCTCCGGCGCCTTATAAATCCGGTCGGACCGCGTTTCAGGGGGCAGGCGTCGAACTGATGATGGGCAAGAACGGTGTGGGGAGGCAATATTTTGAAATTGCCCGGCTTTCGGGACGCGTTCCATTGGTTTGCGCTGTTTTTGGGAATATGGCCCAGGCCCAGGCCTTTCCAACGGTCATGTGCGACGGGATGGTTATGCTGGAGAACTCATCCATCAGCGTGGCCCGGCCTGATGCGGTGGCGGAAATGCTGAACGAAAAAGTCTCTTACAAAGACCTGGGCGGCGCCCGCATTCACAGCCGTCTGATCGCAGATTGCGACCAGGTTGTTTCGAATGAGGACGATGCCCTGGCCTGGGTTCGTAACTTTTTAAGCTATCTTCCGTCCCATAAGGATGAGTCGCCGCCTTTATTGAACGTCACGCCCCGTAACCCCGACGTTCCGGGAATTTCGGAAATCATACCCTCCCGGTTAAACCGCCCTTTTGATGTCCGGCAGGTGATTGCTTCGGTGGTGGATGAGAACCAGTTCCTGGAACTGGGCCATGATTTTGCGGGAGAAATCGTAACCGGGTTTTCCCGCATCCGGGGGCGGGTAGCCGGTATCGCGGCCAACAACCCCAAAGTGAACGGCGGGATATTTTTTCCGGAAACCTGTCTCAAATTGATCCGTTTTATCAAGTTATGCAATGCCTTTAATCTGCCTATAGTTTTCCTGGCAGATACGCCCGGATTCATGATAGGGAAAGACGTGGAAAAAAGAGGCATCGTCTCTGCCGGGGCCGCGCTTTTCACGGCCATTGCAAAAACCCGCGTCCCGCGTCTCTGTATCGTGCTACGCCGGGCTTACACGGCCGGCTTGTACGCCATGTCCGGATCCGGCTTTCTCCCCCTGGCCATCTATGCGTTGCCGGGGGCCTCCATAGCGGTTTACGGCCCTGAAGCCGTGGCGCGCTTTATGGATAGACTGGACTTGCCCCCGGATCAAAAAAAAGGGATTTTGAGGAAGATGGAAAAGGAAAGCCGCCTGGAGTTCCTGGTGGAACAAGGCTTTCTGAACGGTATAATCGAACCGGACCAGGTCCGGGAAACAATCGCCGGCTTTCTAAGCAAGGAGATGGATGGTGGAATTTGAAATCAGAAAACTGAGGCATCCGGATGAGTTGAAAGATGTCATTAAGCTACAGGCCATGGTCGGAGGCTTGCCGCCCGGGGATACCATGTCGCCGATCACGTTGACCGCCCTGACAATAGATCCTCCCTGCGTCGGTTGGGTGCTGGGCGCTTTTCATGATCAAAAAATGATCTCTTTTATAATCAGTTTTGCGACTGCCGAGCCGGATGCGGCCTATGGACACATGCTCGGCGTACTCCAGGAATATCAGAACAGCAGTGTGGGGCTTCAGATGCTCCAGCGCACTTTCGAGTTATTCAGAAAAGATGGCATTTCGCGGTGCTACACAACCTTCGAGCCTTTGGAATCCCGAAATGCTTATATTTATTTAAACAGGCTGGGAGGGCGCGGCATTGCCTATAAAGAAGCCCACTACTATATTGATTCAGGACTTCGGGCATGCCCCAGGACCGGCTTCTGGTGGCATTGGATGTGGGATACGAACCGGCCCAGGGTCGGGAATCGACTTCCTTGCAGGATGTTTCGAACCGGTATCCCATTGCCTCCCCGGAAAGTATGCCTGAGGTCCCGGCTGTGTTGGTGGAAATACCGGGCGATTTACGCCGTCTTCAGGAAGAAGACCCTGCCTCAGCCCTGGCCTGGCGTATGAGTACCCGGGCTGTATTTGAAGAATATTTAGATAACAGAGGGATGATCGCAGAAGCGTTTTTCTCTGACGTCTTGGATGGAAAACGGCGTAGTTTTTATCTATTATGCAAGCATTGATTTTTTAATTGGAGAGGATTCCATTTGACAACCCAAAACATTTTAAGCCGCCATACCCGCCTGGCCCTGACCGCAGAAACCGAGGACTATGTCAGCAAGGATACGGATGAGCACAAACTGATCGAACAGCTCAAACGCGATAACGGCCTGGAAAAAGTTTATCGTTTCGATATCGGGAAAAATTCCGACGGCTATTCAGACCTGATTACGGGAATCCTGGAGAAAGCCGACCTGGCCGAACTCTGTCGCCAAAATCTGGCGGATTATCCGGATAACCATTACCGTCTGCTGCGCCGGCGTTTGGCGGATTTGCACGGCCTGGATCCGGAATGGTTTGTTTTGAGCGCCGGTTTGGAGTCCATGATAGATCATATCAGTCGGGCATTCCTGCAAAACGGCGATGCGTTTCTGATACCGGTCCCCAATTTCAGTGTGTTTGCGGACTTCTCGATCCGCGTGGGCGGGAGACCCATTTACTTGCCCCTTGAGCCTGAAGCGAATTTTCAGTGGACCGCCGGGACAATATCAACGCTTAAAAGCCTCATCAGCGCCCACGGTCCCAAATTGTTGTGGATCAGCAATCCGGTCAATCCCACTGGCCAGAGCCTTCCCTTTAAGTGGATGGAAGAACTGACAGCCGCTTGCGCCTTACAAGGGATGGCTGTTGTGGTGGACGAGGCTTACGGCGAATACACGGATACCGACCGGGAAGTTGTCTCGGCAAGCCGGTTGACGCAGAAGTATGAGAATTTGATGGTGTTGCGTACTTTTTCCAAGATACATGCCTTGCCAAACCTGCGAGTCGGCTATCTTATGAGCTCCGGCAGGGACATTCTGAAAGCCGTCTCCCTATACCGCCCCATGTTTCCGTTTTCCTGGTTCTCGCTTTTTTTAGCCGGCATAGCCTCCATTGACGAGGAGCACGTCCAGGAAGCCAGGCGGAAACTGCTTGTCCGCCATGAACGTTTGTGCCGACAGTTGGAAAAGTTGAAGACTTTTTCCTATCTACCTTCCCAAACCAACACGCTCATGCTGCGCAACTCGCACTTGGAAGCCACTGAACTTTGGCAGGGTTTGGCGCAAAAAGGTTTCCTTACTGCAAATCTTAACCGGGTCAATGGATTAAAAGATCAAAATTTTCTTCGCATAACCGTCTGTTCCGAAGAAGAAAACGATCGATTCGTCCGTGGTTGTCAGAAAATCGAGCAAGAATTGATGGCGTCGTAAAAAGCCCCATCTACTGCTTTATTCTCGTAGTTTCAGGCCCGCGTAAAAATGATACGACGACACCTATGCCTGCGACCACCCCCCCTGCAAGCATGGCCCATTTAAAAGCGGTTATAAAAATTGCTTCGAGTCCGGGTTTATAGACTTTCAAAGTGAGTCCCCCGCTAAGCGAATGAAAGATGCTGCTGAAAATGAGTCCTGACATCGCTACGCCGATTACCATCCCCATATTTCGTGATGTCGCAACCGTACCGGATGCTGCTCCTCTGTGGGCCTGCGGAATTACAGTCATAATTGTTGCATTGTTTGGAGAAACAAAAATCCCGGTTCCGATTCCCATCAGCGCAAGGGGCCATGCAATCGAGATATATGCGTGTGTTGGTGTCAACCGGGACAAAAAAAACAACGCTATTGATATCACCAGCATCCCCAGGGTGCAAAGCATGCGTGATCCGATCCTGTCTGAAATGGAACCTGAAAGAGGGCTTACAAAAAAAAGAAAGACAAAAGGAATGACCATGGTATATCCAACTTTATCAATGGCAAACCCGCATGGATAAACCAGATAAAAAGGCATCAGGAAAACCATTGCAAAAAGGCTGATATAAAGTATAGAGGCTGAGATAACCGGTAACATAAAGATGCGAATCTTCAAAAGAGACGTTTGAAACATAGGATAGTCCGTTCGCTTTTCAACCTGCAGAAACAATCCGATAGCAATAATTGAAGTGATTAAAAGTAAAATCGTTCGCAAGGAAGCAAACCCCCAAGCATAACCGTTTGAAATCACGTATATAAACAGGCTAAACCCGAACGTCAGCATCAGCGCCCCTTTCCAGTCAAAAGGCTCTTTTCTATCAATGTTTCCTTTTCCGTCTTTAAGGATTTGAAAGGCTAAAATCGCTGATACGATACCAATGGGAATGTTAATCAAAAATATTGCCCGCCATGAAAAAGAATTAATAATCAGGCCGCCAAGTACAGGCCCGGCGGTTAGTCCTGCGGCAACTACGGTGCCGACCATCCCTAATGCTTTTCCCCTTTCAGCGGCTGGAAAGGTATCAACGATCAGCGCCGGTGAACAAGCCATTAGCATTGCAGCAGCAATGCCCTGCAAAGATCGGGCGGCAATCAGCCATATCGCATTCGGTGCGACGCCACACAATAAGGACGCGATTGAAAAAATAAAAAATCCCCTGCAATAGACCCACATCCTTCCCTTTATATCGCTAAGCCGCCCGAACGGAAGCAGCAGTGCGGATACCGTAAGGAGATAGATCATGGGGACCCATCCAATTGTTGTAAACGGCACATTTAAGTCTTTCATAATAACGGGCAAAGCGATATTTACGATACTGCTGTCAAGTGTCGACATAAAGACCGCAATGGCCACAAGTGAAAATATAACCCAATTTGTTTTCATAATTCCTAATTCCGGGGACACCTTGGTAAATATTCGGTTTGCAATGTAAATGTTTGGCCAGTGCTTCATATTCGTCTATTTGGGACTGCGTAGCATACTAATGCTATGTGAGCAGACCAAAATAGGCGAAGATGGGGTG
>JAFCZI010000465.1 GCA_019314425.1 Deltaproteobacteria bacterium
ACCGATGCCGTCATTACCGTGCCGGCTTATTTTAACGACAGCCAGCGGCAGGCCACCAAGGATGCCGGTAAAGTGGCCGGGTTAAATGTACTCAGAATCATCAATGAACCCACCGCCGCCTCTCTGGCCTATGGCCTGGACAAAAAGGGAGACGAGAAAGTGGCCGTCTTTGATCTGGGGGGCGGAACGTTTGATCTTTCCATCCTTGAACTGGGCGACGGGGTCTTTGAAGTGAAGGCCACCAACGGTGACACCCATTTGGGTGGAGAAGACTTTGACCTTCTGCTGGTGGATTATCTGGCGGATGAATTTAAGAAAGACCAGGGAATTGATCTCAGGAACGACAAAATGGCGTTGCAGCGGTTGAAAGAAGCGGCTGAGAAAGCCAAAATGGAACTCTCGGGGTCCCTTGAGACCAACGTGAACCTGCCATTTATCACAGCCGATGCCTCCGGGCCGAAACACCTGGACATCAAAATTACAAGGGCCAAGCTGGAAGCCCTGGTGGGTGAATTGCTGGACCGACTGGAAGGGCCTTGCAGGACCGCGTTGAAGGATGCGGGACTGGGTCAGGGGGAGATCGACGAAGTGATTCTGGTGGGCGGTATGACCCGCATGCCGGCGGTTCAGGAGCGTGCCAAAGCTGTGTTCGGCAAAGAGCCCAACCGGGGCGTTAACCCCGATGAGGTGGTTGCACTTGGGGCCGCCATTCAGGGCGGGGTCTTAAAAGGGGAGGTCAAAGACGTTCTGTTGCTGGACGTGACGCCGCTTTCCCTGGGAATTGAAACTTTAGGCGGTGTGATGACCCGGCTCATCGACAAAAGCACCACCATTCCCACCAAAAAAAGTCAGGTGTTTTCCACTGCCGAGGACAATCAGCCGGCTGTTTCCATCCATGTGCTTCAGGGGGAACGGGAAATGGCGGCCCATAACAAGACGCTGGGCCGGTTTGAACTGGTGGGCATTGCGCCCGCACCTCGGGACATGCCTCAGGTCGAAGTGACCTTTGACATCGACGCCAACGGTATTGTGGAGGTTTCCGCCAAGGATCAGGCCACGGGAAAACAGCAGTCCATCCGCATTACGGCCTCTTCGGGATTGTCAAAGGAGGAGATTGACAACCTGGTGCGGGAAGCCGAGGTGCATGGCGATGATGACAGGCGGCAGAAAGCCCTGGTGGAAGCCCGAAACGGGGCTGATGCCCTGATTTACCAGACGGAAAAGTCTCTTGGGGAATTGGGTGAGCAGGTGCCGCAGGATGTCAGGGGTGAGATCGAAGGTGCGGTGTCGCAACTGAAAGGCGCTCTCAAGGGGGACGACACGGACGAGATCAACCGTTCGACCGAGGCGTTAAACCAGGCGGCCCAGAAAATGGGCGCCAATATGTACCAGCAGCAGGCACAGCAGGATGCCGGTGGTTGCCAGGGCGGACGCGGTTCCCAGGAGCCCTGCGATGCCTCCGGGTGCCAGGACGACGATGTGGTTGATGCGGAATTTCGAAATGTGGCGTAAATCCTTTCCGGGTTAGTGAATAACCGGTTAAAAAACAAAAAGGGCGGTGATTTAATGATCACCGCCCTTTTTTTGTTTTCCGATATTGCTTTTCAATGGCTTCTGTTTGTGCTATGAGTTTTCTTAGGTTGTTTCACTTTTAAACCCTCATTTATTTTTTGACCTGTGCATAAGGAGGCGTTATGAGAGTCGGCGTTATTATTGGACGAATCGGAGATGTGGACGGAGCCGCTTTAGAAACGGAGAAATGGATAAAAATCCTCCAGGAAATGGGAAATGAAGTCTATATTTTATCTGGACGGTTTAAAAAAAGTATCGTCGTATCGTCGGTGAAGATAAAGAAACCCTTATACCAAGCCTATCCTTCTTCTCGCCGGAATGCGAATGGGAACAGAACAGAGCCTTCTTTCTGCCCCCCGATGAACCCTCGGAATTACTGGATCACCTCCACCGTGTTTCCGACGATCTGGCGATCAGGATGTTCAAATGGGTGATGCAGAATAAAATTGAAATTATTTTATCTGAAAATGCTTCCACCTTGCCGGCACATTTAACCATGGGTATGGCCATCAATAAACTGGTCGAAACGACCGGCATATCGATTGTTCTCCATAATCATGATTTCTGGTGGGAAAGAGGCGACCGTTATAAAACCCCCTTTTCGGAAGTGGAACAGATTGTTAAAGACACCTTCCCAATGCAAATCCCACATGCCAAACATGCGGTTATTAATAAACACGGACGTAAGACATTAAAAGAAAAATTTAATATCAGTTCGGTTGTGGTGCCCAATGTGATGGATTTTAGCCAGCCTTACGGGGAAATAGACGATTATAACAGGGACCTCCCAAAATCGATTGGCCTTAAAGATACTGATATTCCTTTATTCCAGATCACGCGTATTGTCAAAAGGAAAGGTATTGAAACAGCACTGGAGCTGATTCATATATTGGATGACACAAATATTAAATTGGTCATCACGGGTACCGCAGCGGATGACAACCGTAAAGGGTATTACAAAGAATTGATTAATATCATTAATGAGCGCAAACTG
>JAFCZI010000151.1 GCA_019314425.1 Deltaproteobacteria bacterium
TACGTTTAAGTGTTTTCTTATCCTGGGTTTGCCAATATAAATAGTCTTTCCAAGCTTCTTCGGTCCAAGAAAGTATCTTATTCATTTATTAGCTCTTTCTCAAAGGTTTCACCATTTCTATATTGAGCTATTGACTTTGCTAGGTGTTCTGCATTGGCAGGGGATTTTAGAAGGTGAAAAGTTTCAAGAAAGCTATTGAAGGTATCAAGGGACATTACTACCGCATCTTCAGCATCACGGCGTGTGATAACAGTATAGTCAGCATCATCAATAACTTGATCCAATACTGTTTTAAGACTATTTCTTGCTTCACTGAAATTTACGACTCTCATTGCTATTCTCCACTTATGTTCTGTTTGTTGTACAAGTATAAATAGAGCAGTATGAATTGTCCAGTAATTTTTGCCCCGCCTTATCCGTTATTGAGGGCCCCTGATATTTTTTCGGCCGTTGCTTTGATCTCACCCATATCCCCCGGTTTAATCTCCCAACCCGAAACGGGAAGATCCGGTTCCCCCGGAATTCTGGGAATCAGGTGAAGGTGGTAATGAAAGACCACCTGGTTCGCGCCGGCGCCATTCAACTGCAGGCAGGCTACTCCAGAGGGTTGCAAGGTCGCCACGATCCCCGCCATTACTTTTTTTGAGGCTTTGTGTACGGCTGCGAGATCCTCGTTGGAGATTTCCATGAGGTTTGCCGCATGGTTTTTGGGAATAATCAGGGTATGCCCCGGTGATATGGGATTAATGTCCATAAAAGCGAAAACCCGATTATCTTCGTACACCTTAAAACTGGGAATTTCTCCGTTAATGATTTTACAAAAGATGCAGTCTTTCATGATTGACCTCCTGGTCGCCAGATTGTTTTATTGTATAATATCTTGAATTGCCGCGCTTTTTTCTTCAGGAATATCAGACTTGATGGTCTCGTAAAAAGTTCCATATACAAGGCGTAGTGGTTTTTCCTCCAGCCCAGTTTAAAGATTATCGGGCTCCGAAACAAGCTGACCCAAGGAGTTAAGGCCCGGGTCCCCGGATTGTTCAATCAGCGATTTAAGGGTTTTCAGGGCATGGGGGATGTAAGCCTCAAAATAGGTTTTTTTCATGACCTTTGACAGAAATGAAAAGGCCCCCAGGATCTGAAGGTTCCGTTGAATGGCCAGGTAGGGATAGTCCCTTTTAAAGGGCCCGGCCCACGCAGGGTTGTGGTCTTTGATCCGGGCCACATAAGCACCATAGATTTGCTGTTTCTGGAGATCCGACAACGGGACGTAGGGGTCGATCAGCAGTGACGCGAGATCATAGGCCAGAGGCCCCAGCCGCCCCCCCTGCCAGTCGATGATGCCGATTTTTTCACCGGCCACCATAATGTTTCTGGACTGAAAATCCCGATGCATGAAGAAACGGCTGTCCGCCCGGGATGCCATATCGGCCAGATGGTCAAAGGCGGCTTCAAGTCCGGTCCAGGGTCCTTCCTGCCCCAGAAAACCCTTCAGAAAGGCGTTCCTGAAATAGTGGGCTTCATATTTTTGCATCACGGTTCGGTCATAACGCCCGGTCTGAGCGCACCATGCGGGATCAAAACCCTCTTGCCCCCGGAGTTGCAGGTTAAAAAGGTGTTCTAAAACCCTTTGATAAAGCGGCACCGGGTCCTTGCCCGACAGGACCACGTCCTGAAGGTTTACAGACCCCAGATCTTCCATGATAAACCAGCCTTTGGCAAGGTCGTATTGATGAATAACGGGAAGGGGAATCCCGCGTTGCTGAAGGTGATGGGCAATCATGACGTAGGCGTTGTTTTCACGTTCTCGATCAGCTGTTTGGGGGGGATTGGCCATGGCAATGAACGATTGTTTTGACACCGGTGCGCTGATACGCCAGAAAACCCGGTGTGAACCGTCACCGGGCAGCGGATCAAAAGAGGGATTTTGTTCTCCGGGGCAGGCCTTTTTCATAAAGGCTGTGATGTTTTGTTTGAATTTTTGATCCATAAGTAACTGAAACTCCAATGTTATCCGATGGTCCCCACCAGATTCTCTTTCACCTCGCCGGTCACAGTAACAACACTGTCAATGACCCGGACGTTTTCTTTGATCGTGACATTTCCCCATAAAATAGACCGGGTAACCTCGGCGCCTTTCTCCAGGGAAGTGCCGTTTCCCAGGACGGCCCAGTCTTCGAGCCGGGCATTTTCGTGAACCCGACAGTTGCGGCCCAACAGAAAGGGGGCGTCATTTAATGCTTCCCGGTTGGCTGCAATATAGCTTTCAATGGTTCCTGCGTCCCGCCAGTAATGGCCACGAACCAAATGTCCCCGCACGGGACGATTCGCCTGAATGAGGGACCGATAACACGCTATGATGCAGAAAAAGCGATCGGAAGGAATAGTGTCCAGCACCTCGGGATTTAGAATGTGGATGCCCGTAAAGGCGAGCCGCCCCGGTTTCTGTTCACCGCTGATATCCAGAATGTTCTGGTGGTCGTCAATTTTGATCTGGTTGAAGGGGTCGAAATCATGAAGTATCAGGGTCGCCAGATCGCCCCGTTTCTGATGGGCTTCCATGGCCGGGGCAAGGTCGATGTCCGTCAGGATATCCCCGTTGACCACAATGAAAGGCTCACGGTCCCAGAACCACCGGGTTTTCCGGATGCCGCCCCCCGTGCCCAGGATGTCCAGCTCCTCACTGATATGAATTTTTACCCCGAAAGGCCGCCCGCCATCCAGATAATTTCGAATCTGGTTTCGGTGATGGTGGACGTTCACCACCATCTCATCCACCCCTTGGGCTTTCAGCCAACCGATGGTCCGGTCGATGATCGGCCGGTTTCCCACGGGGACGAGGGGTTTGGGCCTGTTTGATGTGAGGGGAGCGAGCCGGGTTCCCAAGCCTGCTGCCAGAATCATTGCTTTCATGCGCACTTTTTCCATTGCAATTGTTTGTTACTGATTATACATGGTAAAGGATTGTGTCAATATTGTTTTCATCGGAAGAAAGGACCGTCCATGCATTCCACCCTTGAACTTTCAGAACTTCATGACCATATCAGCAGACTCTTTATGGCCGGTATGCCGGGTCCCCGCCTGGATTCGGGGACCCTCTCGCTGATTCGGGACCGGGGCCTAGGCGGGGTGATTCTGTTTAAACGGAATATTGTGGATCCCCTTCAGGTGGCAACGCTTTGCAACGATCTTCAGGAAGCGGCGCTGAAATACCATGGCATGCCCCTTTTTCTGGGGGTGGATCAGGAAGGGGGGCGCGTGGCCCGGCTGGGGGAGCCCTTCACCCGGTTTCCCGGCAACAGTGCCATCGGCGATGGTCCTCACTCTGAGGAGATGGCCGCCGTTTTTGGCCGGGTAACGGCGATAGAAATGCGGCTGGTGGGCCTGAACATGGATATGGCACCGGTATTGGATGTGCCCACCGGGCCGGTGGATCAGCACCTTCAGGGTCGAATGTTCGGGGAGGACCCGGGCCGGGCGGGAGATCTGGGGCGGATCGTCATAAAAGCGCTTCAGGAAAACGGCGTCATGGCGGTGGGCAAACACTTTCCCGGTCTGGGGAAAGCCCGGCTCGATCCCCATGAGCATCTCCCCACCATTGAAGCAGATCAACAGGAAATTGAAACCATCAACCTGCCGCCCTTTCAGGAGGCCATTCGGGAAGGGGTCTCCGCCATTATGACGTCTCACGCCCTGTATCCGAGCCTGGATTCCCATTGCCCAGCGACCCTGTCTTATCCGATCATCACGGAATTGCTGAGGGACCGGCTGGGGTTTCAAGGGCTGATCATAACCGATGACCTGGAAATGGGCGCCATCAAAAAAGATCCGGGTGTGGCCGAAGGCGCGGTAAAAGCCTTTGAGGCGGGAAACGATATCCTGCTGATCTGTGAAAATCAAAGGCTCGTGCGGGATGCCATGGACAGCATGAGGAATCGGCTTCTTACCGATGAATCGTTGCTTCCCCGGCTTCATCAATCGGTCGACCGCGTGATGGTTGCTAAGGCGCAATTCCTGAAGCGTCGGGAGTCCGTTTCCCTTGAAGAAGTAAACCGCTACTTTAAGGATAAAGCTTGATGGCGCCGTAAAAAGTCCCCTTTACTCTTGAAGCAGGCGCTTCTTGCCGTCTGGGCTTCCCTGATCCTATCCAATTCAGGGGTAGGCGCCGGCAGCAGTGCCGGCCCCGAAAAGCGCAGCATCGATGATGCCCATGCCCCTCAATGACATGGCCGATTTTTTTCAATTTTTCATCTCGAAGATTTTTCAAAACCAAGGGCGTCAGGGTCTCGGCAATACCATCTGTAGTCAATTGCAATTGATTTCATACCAGTGCTTCATAATATGGGGTAAAAAATGTACTGGGTCATATGAAAAGCACCATAGAAGAAGCGTATGTCAACGAAGTATCCGCTTTGTGAAAAACCTCACTTGACGTCTGGTTTTTTTTGTGATAGACAGAGGCTTTGAGAGATTCTCACTTTATTTTGAATGTTAAGTGGTAGCTGGAACGGCGTTTATTTTCGAACCTGCAAAAAAATCACAACCAATATGAGGAGGATTAAAGGAATGGCTTACAATGCGGTAGAAATGGCAGACTGGCAGATTTCCGAAGCTGCTGAGAAAAACATGCCGACACCTGATGAATGGCGGGATAAATTGGGCCTTAAGCCCGAAGAAATGCTTCCCATGGGAAGACTGGCCAAGCTGGATTTTCTGAAAATTATCGACCGTCTCCAGAACGAACCCGATGGCAAGTACATTGAAGTTACGGCCATTACCCCCACGCCTTTGGGTGAAGGAAAGAGCACCACGTCCTGCGGTTTGATGGAAGGCTTGGGGATGCGCGGCGTTAACGTCGGCGGCGCCCTCCGGCAACCCTCCGGCGGTCCCACCATGAACGTCAAGGGAACTGCGGCCGGCGGCGGAAATTCGCTCCTGATCCCCATGACCGAATTCTCCCTGGGACTCACCGGCGACATCAACGACATCATGAACGCCCACAACCTGGCCATGGTGGCTTTGACCAGCCGCATGCAGCATGAGCGAAACTATAATGATGAGCAGCTGGCCCGTTTGACCGGCATGCGCCGAATGGACGTCGATCCCACCCGCGTGGAAATGGGCTGGATCATCGACTTTTGCGCCCAGTCGTTGAGAAACATCGTCATCGGCATGGGCGGTCGCTATGACGGCTTTACCATGCAGAGCAAGTTCGGCATCGCTGTGGGCTCCGAATGTATGGCGATCCTGGCGGTTATCCGTGACCTGGCCGATCTCAAAGAACGCCTCAACAACATCACCTTGGCTTTCGACAAGAGCGGCAAACCGGTCACCACCGGCGACCTGGAAGTGGGCAATGCCATGACCGCTTTCATGCGCAACACCATCAACCCGACCCTCATGAGCACCGCCGAGTACAACCCCTGCATGGTGCATGCCGGTACCTTTGCCAATATCGCAGTGGGGCAGTCCTCCATCATTGCCGACCGCGTGGGTCTGAGATTGTTTGACTACCACGTCACGGAATCCGGATTCGCGGCCGATATCGGCTTCGAGAAATTCTGGAACGTTAAATCCCGCTTCAGCGGTCTGAAACCCAACGTATCGGTGCTCACCACCACCATCCGCGCGCTTAAAATGCACGGTGGCGGTCCCAAAGTGGTCCCGGGTATTGCCATGGACGAAGTCTACACCAAGGAGAATCTGGAATTGGTGGAAAAGGGTTGCGAGAACATGGTCCACATGATCGGGGTCATCCGCAAATCCGGTATTAACCCGGTGGTTTGCATTAACCGTTTTTACACCGACACCGACGCTGAGTGTGCCGTCGTCCGCAAGGCGGCCGAAGCGGCCGGCGCCCGTTGTGCCGAGTCCAAGCATTGGGAAAAGGGCGGTGAAGGCGCGCTCGAATTCGCCGATGCCGTTATCGATGCCTGTAACGAGGAGAACGATTTCAAATTCCTCTATCCGCTGGAGATGAAGCTGCGCGACCGCGTATCAACCATC
>JAFCZI010000466.1 GCA_019314425.1 Deltaproteobacteria bacterium
GGAATCGGACGAAATCCCGGCTCCGCTGACAAGATTTTCACACCGATGATTATCGGTCTGGCACTGATTGAATCACTCGTTATCTATGCGCTGCTGATTGCTTTCATGCTTTACGGAAAAATCTAAGCAGACAAGCCATCATTCTAAACGCTAAAAGCGGCTGGCCCGGCAGAAATGTCGGGGTCAACCGCTTTTTTTTTGTTGAAAATGGTGTATCCTGATAACTATGGCATTGAAAAAAGAGTCATAAGCAGTTAATCTTTACCGACTCGTAACTATTCACCTCTTTCAACCTGCAATCCACTGAAGCTATGCCTATGGTGGTGCTTGTGTCACCCCTCTGATTCGCTTCTCTAACGAAAAGGATCCGGCGATTGCGCCGAAAAAAGATGGAAAAGCCACTACTTGAGGTCGATAGCAATAATAATAACAATGCTATACCCCCCAACCCACTCGTGGAAAAAGCGACTGAAATTCGTGATAATATCCTGGAAATTACCTTTTATCGCGCTAAAACCTTCGTCGAAAAGATCCTTAACGCCCGTAAAGCACGCAGAACAATCACAAACGGCCTCCAACTCATCAAGAGCAAGTTATATAAGCGTGCCAGCGTCGAATTCCAGAATGCCCTGGATCTGAACGAGGACGTTGCCATGGGAATGCTGGATGAGGAGTTCTCTGCCCTCGAAAATCAGAGTGACCCGCAAGCCATGCTGGCGATGGGACTGGTTCTGCTGCAAAAACGGATCGAAGACTTCGCCCTGGCCAATACACTGGGGAATTATGCCAGGAGAATGGAAGAGTACAAGCAGGCCAACGACCTCTATCGAAAATCCCTCAGGATAAAAAAATCATACATCAAAGCCTTTTATAATCTGGCTGCCAGTATGGGTCGGGTTAATAAATACGACTTCGATATCAAGGCGTCCATCGAGAAATATATTAAATCCGATGAATTCATACTCCCGGAATACCAGAACAACCCAAAAATTATCGAAGAGATAGCAGAAGACCTGCACTCAAAGAAAAAAACGGAAAAAGAGAACCGCATCAAAAAAATGATGGCGGAGAAAGAAAAAAAAGAGGCTGAGAACGAAACATATGAGGTCAAACGACTTGTAAAAACACTGGAGCGGCTGGCCAAGGTTTCTGTTGAACCCACCTACGAGGAGATCAGCGCCTCCCTGCAGAAACGGGTCACCAAAGCCCGCTACAAACAGGCCACTCCGGAGGAAATTGCCGAGTACCACGGCGACTACTTCAACCTGGGACTGTACGCCTATATCGAAAATGACCCGGAAAATGCCCTGGAGTGCTTTTTAGACCTGCAGGCTCAGAAATGTGCCATCGAACACGTCAACATGATGGTAGCCCTGGTCACACATATTAAAACCGATGCCAAAGAGGCGATCGCCCTGATGTTCGACCTGTTGAGCAAGGATCGCTACAACCGCTATCTGAATGTCAACCTGGGCCTGCTGTATAAAAAAGCGGGCAACCGCCTGCTCGCTGCCAAGTACCTCGCCGTGGGGGCCTCATTCCTGGAAAAGTCGGAAGGGCTGTACCGTATCCCCGACATGATCCGGGTGGCAGATGAGAAATATGAAGAGGGCAAACTGGGCCGGGCCCTTAAACTCTATAATATCGTCGCCGCAGAGACCAATAACCAGGAGTGCTGGCTGAAAATTGGCAATATCTATCAGAAAACGGAAAAACCATCGGAAGCCGTCAAGGCGTTCAAGGAGATCCTGGAATTTGACAAGGAGTCGGAAGAGGCCAACATCAAACTGATGGAACTTCACGATATTTCAGCCAGGCGGCAGCCTTCTACGAAAGAGCGCTGGGCGCCGTGCGCCTGCCCAAAACCATCGAAAGAACGGTGGCGGTCTATAAACAGTTGAGCAAGTCCGAACGGGCCGAAGAGCTGATCGATGAACTGGACAATATTCACGAACAGGAGAAGGAGGCCGAACAGGAAAAATTACGACAGGAATATATTGTCAAGGGAAAAAAGTATATGAAGCGCAAGGCCTATGAGATGGCCATCAACAGCTATGAAAAGGCCTTTCGCATGAAGGTTGACAAAGAGGTGATGATGTCTCTGGCCCACATATACAAGGGCATGAACAGGGATCAGGATGTCTCATCGCTGATGCACCGCTGGGCAAAAATGAACCGCTACGAAGAGGAGATCC
>JAFCZI010000152.1 GCA_019314425.1 Deltaproteobacteria bacterium
GCCGTCCGGAAATCGAGGGTGTCCAATTTTTATCTGAGAGCGTGTTTTTTTGCCTGAAACAACTGTATTCCCAGGGTATTTTGGACATGGATAATTTTTGATGTAACGAGGTCTGAAATTTCAACAAAGATTTTTGGGAGGACCCCTTTGCTATACCACGCAGATAGAAAAGAAACGGCGCTGCCGACCGGTTTTTCCGTCATTCATTCCAATCGCATGGAGAATTTGCGGAGGGTCGCCATCCAATGGGTCCTGAAGCATCCCCTCGCGCCCCTGGAAAATGAAGTGTTCATTGTGCAGAGCAACGGCATGGCACAATGGCTGAAGCTCGCCCTGGCGGAAAATGACGGCTGCGGCATCAGTGCGGCCGTTTCGTTTCAATTAACCGCGCGTTTTTTGTGGCAGGCCTATCGAGCGATATTGGGACCGGAAACAATACCGAAAGAATCTCCCTATGATAAAGAACCCCTCAAATGGCGGTTATTCCGCTTGTTGAAAGGATTGTCCGGGGAAAAAGAGTTTTCGGCCATTGGCCGGTTTTTGTCCGACGATCCTGATTCAATCAAACGGTATCAACTGGCCGACCGCCTGGCGGATCTGTACGACCAGTATCAGGTCTACAGGGCGGATTGGCTGGAGGACTGGACTTTCGGCCGGGACCAGCTTCGAAATGCCCATGGAAAACCGAAACCCCTGTCCCCCGAACAGCGCTGGCAGGCCGAGCTGTGGCGCCTGATTCAATCTGATGTGCCCGCGATGGAACGGGATAGCAGCCGTTCCAGCCTGCACCGACGCTTTCTGAAAGCGGCCCGCTCCCTTCCGGAACGGCCGGTCCTTTTGCCCCGTCGCGTGATTGTTTTCGGTGTCAGCACCCTCCCGAAACAGGCCCTGGAAGCATTGTATGCGCTCTCCCGGCATAGCCAGGTCCTTTTTTTTGTGCATAACCCCTGTCGGCATTACTGGGCCGACATCATCGAAGACCGCGAACTGCTGCGGATCGAACCGATCCACCATCCCAGCAAGGCCGGGGGCCTTAACACCGCATGTTCGGATCCCCTGCATCAGAGGGTCAATCCCCTGCTGGCCTCCTGGGGGAAACAGGGCCGGGATTATATCGGTCTCCTGTATGGATACGACGCACCGGCGGCATACCGGGAAAGCGGGGGCAAAATTGACCTGTTTGACGACTTCGCTGCGGAAAAAAACAAGGTCGCCCCCCTGTTGAGCCGGGTGCAGCAGGCGATCCTTGATTTGACGCCACTGCCCGGGGCCGATGAACAAAAATCTATCGTATCCCCTGCGGATGGTTCCATCACCTTCAAAATGGCCTACAGCCGCCAGCGGGAAGTGGAGATTCTGCAGGATCAGCTCCTCGACTGGTTCAAACAAACCCCGGACTTAACGCCAAAAGACATTATTGTCATGGCCCCTGACATAGAGGCCTATACCCCTCATATTGAATCTGTTTTCGGCAACGTGGCGCGGCAGGACCCGCGTTTTATTCCTTTTGCCATCGCTGACAGACCTGACCGGGCCGGTCTTCCCCTGCTGCGCGCCCTGGAAAAACTGCTTTATCTGCCCACCTCGCGCATGGCCCAAAACGATATCCTGGACCTGCTGCAGGTTCCCGCTTTTCGCCATCGCTTGGGTCTGGAAGAACATGATGTGCAGAAATTACAACTTTGGATTGATGGCGCGGGCATTCGGTGGGGGCTCGATGCGGCGCAGCGAACCGCTTTCGATCTGCCCCGGGGCATGGAGGAGAATACCTGGCAGTTCGGATTACGCCGCATGCTGCTGGGGTATGCCGTGGGCGCGGGGGAATCCTGGCGGGAGATTGAGCCCTACGACGAAATCGGCGGGTTGGAAGCTGATCTGATCGGCGCTTTGCATCTCCTGCTCAGCCATTTGGAAAAACACGGGCAGGCGCTCAAAAATCCGGCACTTCCCCAAGTCTGGCACGAGCGTATCCTGGCCTTGTTAAATGATTTTCTTTTACCCATCGACAGCGCCGATCAGCTCTCCCGGCGCCTTCTGGAAGAGATATTGGCGGTATGGCGGGATGCCTGTGTGGATGCCGGCCTGGAGGAACCCCTGACCCTTGCGGTGGTTCGAGACGTTTTACTGAGTACCCTGAAAAACCAAAGTATATCACAACGTTTTCTGGTGGGCAGGGTCAATTTCTGCACCCTGATGCCCATGCGGGCCATTCCTTTCAAGGGGGTCTGTCTGCTGGGTATGAACGACGGGGAGTACCCCCGCGGCATGCCCCCCATGGATTTCGATTTGATGGCAGTGCCCGGTCTTTACCGCCCGGGAGATCGTTCCCGTCGAGAAGACGACCGCTACCTGTTCCTTGAGGCGCTGCTCTCGGCGCGGGAAAATCTCTCCATCAGTTACGTCGCCCGCGATGTGAATGATAACAGTGAGCGGATGCCGTCGGTGCTGGTGAGCCAGCTTCGGGATTATCTGGCGGGGGGCTGGCAAATTGATCCCGCCCCGCCGGGCGAAAAAAAGGCGGATCATATCGACCTTCTGGATCACTTGACGTGCCTGCACCCGCTGCAACCCTTCAGTAAGGCGTACTTTCTGCCCCATGGCCCCCGGGGGCTGTTCACCCACGCCCGGGAATGGCGAAAAATGCTGGATCCGCAGGAACCAACATCGGATCAGAACAGGCTGGGGCCAGCCTCAATCAGTGTGGGGCCGGGGCTGATCCATTTGATTCGATGCCTTAAAAATCCCGTTAAGTGCTTTTTCAACGATCGACTGAACGTCTATTTTGATGATGCCGAGACGATGACTCGAAACCGGGAACCTTTTGCGCTGGACGGGCTTTCGCCATTCAACCAGGGGAAAATTCTGTTGAACGCCGGTCTGGCAATCCCGGCTTCGGAAGGCCCGGAAGCCGTTCGCCGGTCCGTTCACAGCGCCGCACGACGACTTCAGCACACGGGGGAATTACCGCCGGGCGGTTTCGGCCCCCTATCCGCCCAAAAGCTCGCCGGACCCGTCCTTCAAATGCTGGACCGTCACCACCGACTGACCGAAGATTATCCCTATGCATGCCCCCCGGTGGAAATCCGGTTTCCGATCCGGATGGATGGGTGTGACCCCGAAGTCCTGGAGGATTGGCTGGACGGTTTGCGGGTGAAGGAACCTGACCAATCCGCCTCAACAAAATCCACCGATTATGCCCGCTGGGAGTTCTACCCCAATGACATCCTGGATAAAAAAGGCGGGGTGGCACGTCCGGACAGCCTGGTGGCTCTCTGGGTCAAACACCTGGCGGGATGTGCTCAGGGCATTACGCTCACCAGCATCCTGGTTGCCCCGGATGGTCTTGCGGAATTGCTTCCCCTGGATCGGGAAAGAGCCGGGGAATGGCTGGCGGATATGATGGCATTCTGGTGGCGGGGGCTTCAGCAACCCCTTCCCGTAACGGCGAAAACGGCGCTGGCGTATCTGAAAATATTGTTTTCCAGTGAGGGGGATGACGTTTTGGAAAAGGCGCGGGCGGCGGCTCGAAAAGCCTATGAGGGGGACGGCTACCATTTCAAGGGAGAACTTGGGTACGGGGATGGCGTTTATTTAAAACGATGTTACCCTGATTTTGACGCCCTTTGGCAGGCTGACCAACACTGCTTCAAAACACTGGCCGAAGGCATCTACGGACCACTTGTGAAAACCCTATAGCGAAAATAGGTCAATACCCCAGTTCATCGTTTGCGGTGAAGCACCCGAAAAAGTTGCGATCCAGTCCGCAATCCGAAATCCACAATCCACAATCCACAATCCCTACAGCATATCATAAGGATCCACATCCACCATGAATTGTACCCGGTTTGTCCCCGGCATCTGATCAAAAACCCTTTCCGCTTCTTGAAGAAAGTGTTTCAGCAGGGCGCCGTTTCGGCACTTGATCAGCAGTTGCCAGCGGAATTTGCGTTTCAGCCGGGGCATGGGCGCCGCAACCGGACCCAGTAGCTGAACTTCCTTTCCCCGGGTGGGCCAGTTCCTCAGCATCTCTCGCAACCGCCGTCCCAGTTCGCGAACCGTTTCCCGGGTGTCTGCGGGGTCATTGCCCTGAAATTTCAGACAGGCCAGATTGGAAAAAGGGGGATACCGGAGCTGCTTGCGCAGGTTTTTTTCCTTTTCAAAGAAGAGATTGAAATCGTGCTTCACGACCGCCTGAATCACATAATGGTCCGGATTGAAGGTCTGAATAATCACCCGTCCCTGATGATCCCCCCGCCCCGCTCTACCGGCCACCTGGCTTAGAAGCTGAAAGGTCCTCTCCCCCGCTCTGAAATCCGGAAATCCCAGCGACAAATCTGCCGCAACCACCCCGACGAGGGTCACACTGGGAAAATCGAATCCCTTGGTAATCATCTGTGTGCCCACGAGGATATGGGTCTTTTCACTGGCGAAGTCCTTCAGGATACTCTCCGCCGTGCCCTTCTTGCGGGTGGAGTCCGTATCCATGCGAGCGATGCGGGCATCGGGGAAAAGGGCGTTCAATTCGACTTCCATCTTTTCCGTTCCGAATCCAAAGGGCTTCAGGCTGTGTCCCCCGCAGGCATTACACGGCACATTCGGCGGGGACGTAAAACCGCAATAATGGCAAACCAGGCGGTTTAGATTGAGATGAAAGGTCAGTGATACATCACAGTTGGGGCAGCGCAGGGCCCGGCCACAGGATCTGCACAGAAAAATCTGATGAAATCCCCGTCGGTTCAGGAACAAAATCGACTGGTTGCCCGCGTCCAGATTTCCCTGAAGGGCCATTTTAAGCGTGGGGCTGATCATGGGTTCTTTGCCACGCTCATCTTTGACCTTGCGCATGTCCACAATTTCCATGCCGGGCATGGGCCGCTGTTCCACCCGCTCAGGCATTTCAATCAGATGGTAGCGTGAAACCCGGGCATTTTGAAAGGATTGGACCGACGGTGTTCCGGATCCGAGAACTACCACGGCACTTTCGAAGCGTGCCCGCATGACGGCCGCGTCCCTGGCACAATAGGGTGGCCCGGCACTACCCGACTGGACATAGGCGGTATCGTGCTCTTCATCCACAATGATTAACCCCAGCCGAGGAAGGGGCGCGAACAAGGCTGAACGGGCGCCGATCACCAAATCCACTTCTCCGGCCGCCATTCGAGACCATTGGTACCGTCGTTCACTTTTGCTCAGTCCGCTGTGATAAAGGGACACCCGTTCCCCCAGCCGAGACCTGAAAACCCCCGCCAGATAGCCGGCCAGGAGAATTTCAGGGGCCATGAGAATCGCCTGTCGGCCCGATTTTACCATATGTTCAACGGCTCTCGCGTAGACCTCGGTTTTGCCGCTTCCCGTGACGCCATAAAGCAAAAAAGAAACAAACGTTCCCTGGTCCAGCCGATTTTTGATCTGCGTCACAGCCTTAAGCTGATACGGATTCAGGGGGTGTGGCCCGGTGGGTGGCATTGCCCCCGGCTTTTCCGGCTGTTTTCGTACGGATGCCACATGGCGTGCCAGAACGTCTTTTTCCCGAATCCTCTTCAGGCGGTTTTCCAGCCGAATGTATCCCTTTTCCTGGAAAGGATAGAGTTTCATCATGGGCCAGGGAAGTTTTTTACCGGGGTTATCGCTGATCCAGCGTAATATGCGAATCGCTTCCGAATCAAACAGCCTGCCCTCAACAAATGCCTTGCCTTTTTCGGTCAGCGTGGCGGATTTAAACGGTTCCCCGGGGAGAGACGCATGGATCACCATGCCCAGCGGATGCCGGTAATATTCAGAAATCCATTCAAAAAAAGGGACCATCTGCGGGTGAAAAAGGGGGGACGGGTCCAGGATATCCTCAATTTCCTTCAGGTCGTGAACCGGTGTTTCAAATATCTCTTTAATCACGTAACCGGTCATCCGACGGCGATTGAAGGGCACCAGGACACGGTTTCCGACGCGAACCAACATTCTGAG
>JAFCZI010000153.1 GCA_019314425.1 Deltaproteobacteria bacterium
GCGGGCATCCATTGGGACAAACAATACAGGTGAGTTCTTTTCGTTTCATTCTACACTCACTTCCAGTTTTCTGGCGTTTTCCAGTTTATCTTTTTTGATTTTGACGCGAATCATCTCGGCCGGGTGTAACCGCACCAGCTTTTTCCGGGCCACTTTCCGGTCCCCCTCCCGCACCCAGACGGCACGGCCCCTGGAAGGTTCGGTCACACGTAGCGACAGGGTAAAATCGCTGGTTCCCGATACCTGTTGGGGCAGGACGTATCGGACCCCGTTTTTCGGTTCGATGCTGATAGGGGCATCCACGCGGGAAATACCGCCGCCCAGGTATCGGCAGGCGAACTCACCCGCCAGGGCCGCCTCCTCGGAGACATGATCCACCAGATCATGAACGTGCAGCACATTCCCGCAGGAAAACACGCCGGGAATGCTGGTCATGAAGGTATCGTCCACAAAAGCGCCGCTGGTTCCGGATTCCATTTTGACGGATGCGCCTGCGGAGAGTTCATTTTCCGGAATGAGTCCCACGGAAAGGAGCAGGGTGTCGCATGGCAGAAACCGCTCGGTGCCGGGCACCGGCCGAAAATGGTTTATTTCCGCCACGGTGACCCCCGTCAGACGATCCTTCCCGTGCACTTCAATCACCGATGTACCGAGATAAAGCGGAATGTCGTAATCATTGAGGCACTGCTGAATATTTCGAGGCAGACCGCTGGCATAGGGCAGAAGCTCAAAAACCGCCTCCACCTTTGCCCCCTCAAGGGTCAACCGCCTGGCCATGATAAGCCCGATATCCCCGGACCCCAGAATGACCGCACGGCGGCCCACCATAATGTTCTGCAGGTTGATAAAATTCTGGGCGGTGCCCGCCGTGTAGATACCTGAAGGGTGGGTACCCGGCAGCGATATGGCCCCCGCAGTCCGTTCCCGGCATCCCATGGCCAGGGTCACAGCCCCCGCATGAATACGGGTATAGCCTTTCCGGGAGCTCACCGTGAGTTTGCGTTCGCGGTCCATGGACAGCACGATGGTTCCCAGCAGGGTCTCAATGCCGAGATCGCTGATTTCATCAATATATCGCTGAGCGTACTCGGGACCCGTAAGCGCCTCCCCAAACCGGTGCAGCCCGAAACCATCGTGGATACACTGATTGAGAATACCGCCCAGAATCCTGTCCCGCTCGATGAGAAGGATATCTTCACATCCGGCCTCTCTGGCGGCCGCCGCGGCTGCGAGTCCCGCAGGCCCGCCGCCGATAATCACCAAATCACGCTTTATTTCCTGCATGCCGAAGAAACTCCTGGCTTCAATAAACCTCAAACATAAGAAACCTGATGGCGCCGTAAAAAGTCCCATCTACTGCGTTGCAGTGATTTTTCAGAATCTCAACATACTACAGGTATGCCAGACGATCCTGAAAAACCACTACGCCTTGTATATGGAACCTTTTACAACGCCATCTGTAAATAGACTCGTGACTTTTTACGAGACCATCAAACCTCACACAAAGCCGCAAAAAAGCACGATTCCCTTGAAAACCCTTTGCGCCTTCGCGTGAGAAAAAATATTTACCGCACATGTCCTGTAAAGAGATAAGAATCAGGGCTGTACAACCGATAGTCTTCAGGCCGATAGCCGAAATCCTTTTCCAGGATCTGAACAATCCGGGGCATACAGAATCCCCCCTGACATCGCCCCATCATGGCCCGGGACCGATATTTGATCCCGGCAAGGGTCCGGTTGCCCAGGGGGTTTTCGATGGCGTCCAGAATCTCCCGCTTGGTGATCTGCTCACATCGACAGACAATTTCGCCGTAGTCGGGATCCCGGGCCACCAGGTCCGCTTTCTCTTCCTCCGGCAGGTCGTGGAATGATCCCGGAAAGCCGCTACGCTCCGCCATAAAGTGCGCCTTCTCCGCAAGCGGTAGCGTTTCACCCACCATGTCCCGAACCATGAGCGCGATAGCCGGAGAACAGGTCAACCCGGGGCTTTCAATGCCCACCAGGTTGATGAAACCGGGTATGTCTTTTCGGTTCTCAATGACGAATTCCTTGAAGCCTTTGACTTCAGGGGGCGTCTGCTTGGGCCGTAACCCTGAAAATCCCCGAATAAAATCAGAGGTGCTGATGGTCGGGAGCAGCGCCTGGCCCTCTTTCTTGAGTTGGTCAATAATATCGGCGGTGCAGGCGTAATCATCCGCGTAATCCACATATTCGTTGCTGGGCCCAATGAGGATGTTGCCGTCCACCGTGTTGGTCAAATGGATGCCGAGGCCCGCGCCCCCTTTTCTGGGAGCCGGATAGACGAGTACGGACAGGATGCCGTTTAAGCGTTTATCCAGAATCAGGTATTCCCCCCGGCAGGGATAGATGGCATACTCCGTCAGCCCCAACATTCTACAGATGGCGTCGCTGTAAAGGCCCGCGGCATTGATGAGCACTTTGGTTTCAAACGAATCGCCCCCGGCTGTTTTCACCTGAAAGCCGTTTTCCGTCTTTAAAATGCCCGTAACTTCGGAGCCCAGGTGAAAATTCACACCATTTTCCCGAGCGTTATCCGCCAGGGCAATGGTTAAACCATAGGGGCAGATAATGCCGGTGGTGGGGGAATGAAGGGCACGAATCCCGCCGACGCCCGGCTGGATCTGCTGCATCTTCGCTACATCAATCATCTCAAGACCGGGCACGCCATTGGTTTCCCCTTGCGCTTTTAATGCTTCCAGGGTTTCAATGTCCACCGGGTCCTGGGCCACGGTGAGCTTGCCGAGATATTCAATCTTGACTTTCAGATCTCGGCAGAGCCCCTTCATGAGCTCGTTCCCCTGAACGTTCAGCTTCGCCCGCAGGGTGCCGGGTTTGTAGTGAATGCCGGAGTGAAGGACCCCGCTGTTTCTGGAACTGGTGCCCATACTCACATCCAGTTCCTTTTCGAGGACTCCGACGTTTAACCGGTAACGGGACAACTCCCTTGAAATGGCGTTTCCCACAACGCCCGCCCCAATAATCAGAATATCATAAGCGTTAGCCATTAGTACCTTATCACCTGGTTTTCTGTAAATATTCGGCCAGAACCCCATCTTCGCCTATTTTGGCCTGCTCACATAAATGCTCTTATAGACCTTCGCAGATGAATTGATACAGATTAAAGTTTATTTTCAAGTTTTATTTCAGCAGTTTAGAATATAATTCCGGTATCAATTCATGTGCGAGGCACTATAGTACTAACGTGGCAGAGTCGCAGTTTTAGGTTTTAGGTTTTCCAGCCAATGAACTTCTTGTTTTTTGTGATAGAAAACCAGGTGATAAGGTACTAACTATATTATAATAATTCGAAATCTACAAATCCCTGAATTTATGTAAAAAGGACTTTTCACGGGACCATCAAAGTTAGCTTGTTGATAGACAGGATTTTAAAAAAATTGTCAATATCTTTTTCGGCCAGCCTGGTTTTGAAGAACGGACTGAAATCAGACCCTTCTGCTTGACATTCCCCAGTATCTCAATTATCTAGTGAGATATTCTGGTTTTTCCGACCCGCATTTTTCTGCGCTTTTGCGGCAAACAATGTTGCTTCAGAAAAGTAAATATTTACTCAGAAAAATGGAAATTCCTATACTTTTTAAAGAGATACATTAAGGTGACCTTTTATATGGAATATTCAATCAGCCCGGAAGGGGAGAAATTCAACCTTCCAACTGAAAAAGAGAGCGCTCTGGAATTTGACAGATTAAAACAACGGGTTCAGGAACATCGTGGTCAGGGCCAGGAAATTGTGGTGGTCATGGGTTTGGGATTTGTGGGTGCGGTCATGGCCGGTGTTGTGGCAGATTCTGTTGACCCGAAAACCGGTAAACCCACCAAATTTGTCATCGGCATGCAGCGGCCCAGCACCCGAAGTTTCTGGAAAATTCCGCTTTTCAATCGTGGCCTCTCCCCCATCAAGGCGGAGGACCCGGAGGTGGGGCCCTTGATCGAACGATGCGTCACGCAGAAAAAGACCCTCACCGCCACGTTTACCCATGATGCCCTCTCCCTTGCGGATGTGCTGGTGGTGGATGTGCAATGCGATTTCATAAAACAGGATCTGGGCAATCTGAAAACCGGGTTTGCGGAGATTGGCGCCCTGGAGGACAGTTTCAAGATCATCGGCGAAAAAATATCCCCCCATTGTCTTGTTTTGATTGAAACCACTGTGCCGCCGGGAACCACTGAGTACGTGGCATTCCCCCTGATTAAAAAGGGGTTCAAGGCCCGGGGGATTGAAGCGGACCCGCTTTTGGCCCACAGTTATGAACGGGTCATGCCCGGGAAAGAATACGTGCGATCGGTGCGGGATTTCTGGCGAGTTTGCAGCGGCATCAACCCCGAAAGCCGGGAAAAGGTGACCCGGTTTCTGTCCCAGGTGCTCAATGTAAAGGATTACCCCCTCACCGTACTGGATCGGCCCATTGAGAGTGAAACCTGCAAGATTGTAGAAAACAGCTATCGGGCCACCATTCTGGCTTTTCTGAACGAATGGAGTCTTTTTTCCGAAACCAACGGGGTCGACATCGTCAAGGTCATCGACGCCATCAAAATACGACCGACCCACAGCAATATCCTCTTCCCCGGTCCCGGCATCGGGGGGTACTGCCTTCCAAAAGATGGCGGTTTGGGCATGTGGGCCTACAAGCATCTCATGGGCTTTGAAAATGATATTTTCAAGATCACCCCCGAAGCCATCAACATCAACGATACCCGGGCACTGCACGCCGCCCAACTGGTGCGGGACGCCCTTCGAAACATGGGGCGCATCGTGGCCGCGAGTCAAATCACCCTGCTGGGTGCATCATACCGGGAAGATGTGGGCGATACCCGGTACAGCGGAAGCGAGATCATTGTGCGAAAGCTGACCGAAATGGGGGCCGAAATCAAAGCCCACGACCCTTACGTGCAGCACTGGTGGGAGCTGGAGAAGCAGGATTCCTATCCGGCCGTGGGCGCCAGCTGGTCCAGGTTTTTCCGTAACCAGGACCATTTTTCCGACTTTCAAATGACAGAGGATCTGACTGAGGCCCTAAAAGGCGCGGATGCGGTCATCCTGGCGGTTCGCCATGCCCCGTATCTGGCGCTTTCGCCCGATGAGCTTGTGGAAATGGCCGGGGGCCCCCTGGCCGTAGTCGATTGCTTCGGCATACTGGACGATCAGAAAATCAGGCGGTATTTCGAGCTGGGGTGCGAAGTGAAAGGGATGGGGCGCGGCCACATCAAACGGATTAAGGACAGTGTCCTCAAGAACGGAAGCCATCGCTTTTAAACTTTCACCTAAAACCTGCATTCAACTTTTTCGAAGAGAGACATAACAGAAATTATTTCAGCCGGTTGATTAATCGGCAAAAGAGACGCTTGCAGTTTTTAGGTTTCACATATCTCCGGCTGGATTTAAAGTTTTGAGAAAAAATGGATAACGAAGAGAAATCAATATGATGAAAGAGAACAACGCTAAGAACAAAGAACCGCTCCCCGACCGAATGGAAGTATTGAGGGACCTGCCGGCGGATATCATGAGAAGTCTTTCCAAGGAAGAGATCCAGGCTTTTTTGTTTGAAGAAATCTGGCCCGTTTCACTGAGCGAGAAACTGGGGCAGTATCTGGCCTGATCAAACAATGCGGACATAATCCGGATCCTTTTTTTGGTCCATTATATAGGTCCTTGTCATCTAAAACCCTGTCACAAAAAACAAGAAATCTTTTTGACAGACGCGATGGCTGGAGTATCGATGAAAATTCGGTCCGCGCAGATGCACTTCAAGCAGGGAACCAATCCCCGACTGTCTATTCATACCCAAGCGCTTTGCCGACGATCTGCGCTACTACCTCATCGATTACAAGGCTGCCAACGCAACTCTTGACAAGCGTGGCGTCCCCAATACGCCAGAGGGCACCGAAGCGTGTGCCGCCAAGGAATA
>JAFCZI010000009.1 GCA_019314425.1 Deltaproteobacteria bacterium
AAACGAGTTAAGGGGTCTATAAAGTATCGGTCATATGTCCCGCACTATAGTTGATGAGATTCTTACCCGTTCAATGTGAAAGATTATCTCTCAGAATGTCGCGATATGGTTGATAATATTAAGTTATTCAAAAGCATATTGTAAATATTCGGCTTGCCCCTTCATGAATCAATTTTTCAACAAAACTCGAAATTTCTTAACAAGAGGATACACCCAAATATCTTTAATGGGAACACTTATTTTCCCGGGTGGTCGAGGACCCCATTGCCGGGGTTGTTGACACTGGGATTTAGTCTGATTACAATGTAAGGACATGGGAAAGATAATATCTGTTTCGGGGGTATATGAACATGATCAAAAAAATTACCATCATCATGGGTCTGTTGATGTTTTGCCTGTCTTTCAACAGCTCTTTTGTGCATGCGTCGGGTTACGAGCAGGAATTTGTGGTGAAGCCCGGACCCATTCTTGCCGGCGGCGCCAGTCGATTGGATTTGCGCTTCAACATCAGTTATGCGAGGGTTACCTTCAAGCTCTCCGATGATCCCAACTTCATTGTAAAAGTCCTTGTGAGATGCAACAGCGAAGCGCTTATACCCGTATCCGCTGAAAGCTTCTCGGAGGGCACCTTTTCGGCGGTTTTTTCATCGGGTGCGGTTAGTGAAGAGGACATGGCGAACCCCTTACACGACTGGGAAATCCAGATTGGAAGGTATGACCTGGAAACCCGTCTGACCCTTGATTTTTCCGGCGTCCAAACGAGCATGGACCTGGGAGGGATGCCGCTGGACACCCTTGTCCTCAATTTAAAAGGAACACGGACAAAGCTCGATTTCAGTGAACCCACGCTTTTCAGCGTGCGTAATTTCAGCATGACATGCGAGGGCACTTTCCTCACGTTAGCCAACATTGGAAACACCAATTTTGAAAGATTTCAGTTAAACGCTGCGGGCAGCAGCATTGACCTTGATTTTAAAGGGGGTTACGCTGCCGGGGATTACCATGCCGATTTTAATCTGAACGGCAGCAGCGCCAGGATCAACCTGCCGGTGACAGCGGGGGCACTGGTTGTTCACCGCCCGGCGAACCGGCCTGTTGAGTTGGCGGGCGGGGGTTGGTTAAAAGAACAGAACAGTTCTCCTGAAGGCTATATGACAGACGACTATGAAGACCAGGAGACCCGGATTAAGCTATATATGGTATCGACCGCCACCAGCGTACAAATCAAACGGGAAGGAACGAATTTACAGTACCGGATTTCCTACTGAGACCTTTGCTTCAAGTTTCTGAGTCTTTCCCTGTGCCACTTTGCCCCGGGTTGAAATAGGTTTTTTTGTTCCTGAGCGTTGAGCAGGCGCATGGTTTTGACTGCCGGCGGGGACGGAATGATAAGACGGGTGTCTACGGTTGGCTTTTCATCCGGAGACAGCCCCGCCGAAACCCGGTTCTGATGGCAGGAAAAGCACCCCCTTCCAAACGGGGCGATGGTGTGTGGGACATACGGCGTAAAAGCCCATCCCCGCCCCCTTCCGTCCCCCCTTTGGGGAACAATGCTGTCAAGGGACACATGGCCATTTTGGTCCACAGCGGAAATCAGGTATTGATATCGCGGTCGCACAATGGAAAAACGCCCCTTCTGATCCACCCCCAGGGGCATGGGTTCCCATCGCCTGAACCGCCAGCCCATGGACCAGATTCCCGGTCGTTTTTCACCGGACAACCAGTCTGTTGAAACGGGATAGCCCACCACATCCTTTTTCGTGTGCATTTTGAGCTCTTTTTCCATCGCCGGATCCCCCTGAACCGCTCGTTCAGTCCATTTGTAGTCCTGAATGATCTCTTCCCGCATGACGCTCAACCCATAATCCTGGAAGGACCACTGAGCATGACAGGCACTGCAACGAACGTTCTGGTGGGCATCAATGCGGTGGGCGGCTGAGGTGGCGGAAAACAAAGGCAGGGGATGTTTTTTCCCTTGGTTCCGGGAAACAAAATAATAACCCTCAGGCGCTTTGTTAATGGCCAAAATGGATAAATCCGGCAAATCCCCCCCGAATCCCCCGTGGCAATCCCTGCAGGAGCGTTTGGGAACTTCCATTTGGTAACTGTAGGAAACCCCGTTTCCCATGACGTCTTTTTGTGTGTGGCAATCGATGCACCAGAGGCCCCTTTCGGCATGAATATCTTTGGACAGGTGGTGATAATCCAACCCATGGGTCTTAGGTTTCGGCTTTCCCTGAACCAGCGGGGAACGGAAAACATCATGGTAATCATGCTCAAAAAGGCCTTCATAGTCAGCGCCCACGTGGTTCTGGTGATGACAGTGAAGGCACTGTTCGTTGGGGATCTGCCGGGTCCAGGTGTGTCTGGCCGGATATCCGGTTTTGGATTTTGAGATGGCAGGGTCCTTTCCCCGGTAACGGCCGTCATCGCTGTAATGCATGTGGCAGGCGGCGCAGCCGGTAGCCCGGTAAAGACCGGTCCCCCCGGGCCCCCGCGTATGGATGTGGCACCTCAAGCAGCGCCTTCGCAGAAAATCGTCCACGAGGTTCTCCGGCTTCTGGGGGGCACGGGAAAAATCAGGATCCGGCAAAGGTTTAAGGGGACCTTTAATGCCATAGATGGCTGGAGCAGCCGTTTCCTGGGCGCCCCAGAGAAAACGGGTCTGGTTGATTACGCCTGCCATAGATCCGTGCAGGGAATGCTCAAGGGTTGAAATCTCCTTTTGGTGACAGGGGAGGCAGAACTGACGCACGATCTTGGGGTCGGAAGGGTTGCGAAGGATGGCCTGGTGGCTCGCAAGAGGTGTGCTGTGTCGATCCTTCGGGTACAAATGACACATAGCGCAAGCAAAGGGATGGTTGGGGCTGATGGCCTCAATCCCTTCGTGGCATGACATACAGTCACGAAAATCGCGTTTATCTGTTTTTTCTTCCAATGCGGAAATGCGCTGTACCGGGGCGGCCAATAAGAAGCAGAGGCAGATAAGTGCCACCCGACAGAACTTGCTGAAAAAACGAAGGGCAAGGCTTAATTGAAACATGGCAACCCCCCATCCGTCTTAAATCGTTTCATGGATTTCGGGAAATCCCGGTAAATTCTGTCTTCATAAGTGCTGTGACATCCGAGACAGGGCTCCACAGAAAGGATCCGGTCTATTTCCTTAAGGTCAAAGGGTCTGACACCGTTCGTTGCCCCGGCTTGAAGGGCTTTTCCCGCCAGGTTTACAAAACCGTCCAGGGGAAAGGACAGGTCCGACCCGTGGTCCGAAGCACGGTGGGTGGGCCTGAAAACGCGTTTTCCCTTATGCTGATAAAGGATACCCTCTCCCAATCCAATGGTTTTGGGGTCTGCGTGGCAGTCGATGCATGTGCGGGATTTTTCTCGGGTGGTGTGGGGATCAAAGGCAGACAGATTGAAGTTTGTAAAGGATTCGGCTTTTATAAATTGACCGGCACCATCCAAGGGGGAAAAAAACACCTGGCAGGGTGAGAGGGGATAGATGCGGCCATCACCGCGAAGCCCCAGGGCGGGTTTTGAAAACCGCAAATAGGAACGGGTTTCTTTCCATTTGCCAAGGGTTTTCTTCCCAGTGATCCAGTCTTTTTGCAGCGCTGATTCCTGGTAAGTCAAATGGCATCCATAGCATTGGGGAATCCAAGCGCTGTGGCAGGCCTGACAGGAGAGTCGATCATGGCCTTCCAGGTGATGATAGGCTTTTTCCAGGCCACCCGTCACCTGAAGCTTCAAGGCCCGGCCATCCATTTTCCGGTAGAAAACCGGTTTTCCATTAACCTTTTGAAGGTTGTAAAGGGGCGTTCCCTTTCGGGTGAAACCAATGGGTCTTTTCTCAGGTTCAGGTATTTTTCCGTTCAGAAAAGCGAGCCGGTTTGCCAGAGACTCAGCCTCCGCGTTCGACGTAAACCGGGGTGAATGGCACGCCTCGCAGGTAATATCCACCTGATCCGCCATTTTATCATATAGATGACCGTCTCCCATCAACCCCGTGGCCGTATGGCAATCGATGCAGACCATTTTTCCTTTTTCAAAATGGATATCGGCCGGAAGATCGAGATAGAAACGCCCGCCGGAAAGCCGCCTGCCGCTCAAAGCGTCGCCTTCGTAGGGCGTGCCATAGCCTGCCGATTCGAATTTTCCGAAATAGGACAATCCGATCCTCGCGGATCGATTATGGCATTTGACACAATTTTCGGAAGGGATTCTTGTGGTCATTTCAGGATGTTGTACCAAGAGGCCTTCCGGGGTTTTCACCTTTTCCACGTCCACCACATGGCAATCACTGCACCCCCCGCCCCTTCTGCCCACTTCGCCTTTATGGCCCTCCTTTTCTTTCCATAAATGACACCCGCCGCACATTTTACGGTAGAGATCGAGGGGCGCATTCCGAGGGGGGTATTTCCCATACAGATCCCTCACATTCAGGGGCTTTGACGAAACAAACGCGCCCGCATTCCCATCCCCCCATTCATCCTGAACTATCTTTAGAATACCCCTGTTGGTGGCCATAAGGCTTTTTTTCACACGGCCCACGATCTCTCCATGACAACCGGTTTTTCCGCAGGTCAATTCGACCACACGAAGATCTCCCGGGTTTTTGATCAGGGTGGCGTGCGCTCTCTTTTCGTCCAGGGAATAGGGATTGCCCAGATGGCAGGAACTGCATCCAAAAGCAGCCACCGGATGGGATCGGTCGGAATCCGACATTTCCCTGTGACAAAACAGGCACCCTTCCCCGGAAAACCCTTCAGGGCGCTGGATACGGTTTTCTTTGAATATCAGAATTCCCGCCAGGATGAAGAGGGAAAAGATAATGAGAATTTGTTTCAATGGGGATCAGACTCCATTCCTCGGGGCCGCCTTATGGCCAACAGCAATAACGCACCCCGTAGCTTGGAACTTTAACCCAAAAACCCCCTTTCCGTCCATGTTTGAATCAAATGTTTTCTATTTTTATGATCGAAGCGCTTGACAAATTGAAGACCTGCTTTGTATAGGTGGTGTTGTTGTGCGTTGGTTTTCAGCGCTTAATGCTTGAAAATGATGGCGTCGTAAAAAGTCCCATCTACTGCGTTGCAGTGATTTTTTATGAGACCATCAACAATGAATGATTCAACGGGAGGGTGCCATGGGAAAAAAATGGTCGCTTTTTTTTGTTTTCTGGATCGGTATGAGTATCTTTTCATTTTCCGCGTGGGGCGGTGTCGTGGCCGGGGCCCAACCCACGACCCACACCGTGGTCAAGGGAGATACCCTTCAGAATATCAGCGTTCAGTACTATGGGAACCGGGACCTGTGGCCGAAGTTGTGGAAAATAAATCCCTTTGTAACGGATCCCGGCCGTCTCCAACCCGGTGACGTTATTTCTCTTTTGAAAAATGTGCCCATCAAAATGACTTCACAGGGTGTGGGAGGGTTACAGACCTTGATCGGAGCGGATGATGCCACGTGGGCAACCAAAGGGGTTGATGTCTCTGGGTATTGCGATGTGGAGGCGCTGGGTTTTTTATCGCCAGGAGCGGTAAAACCCTGGGGTCACGTAACCGCCGATGAAACGGAGCGCATCTTTCTGGCCCAATACGATAACGTCTATGTGACACTTGGAAAAGACCGTAAGGCCAAACCCGGAGACATTTTTTACCTTTACAGGGAATCGGATGATCTGGCCCACCCGGCCAGCGGGGATAGTGTGGGAACCACCGTCTTGTTTCTGGGGAAAATTGTCCTGAAAGAAAAGGTCAGTGAGAGTTTGTTCAAAGCGGAGATCATAAAAAGTTACCGGGTTATGCGCGTGGGAGACCCGCTTCTGCCTTACAAGCCCGTGTCTCACTGCATGCAACCATCGAATCCGGACTGGGAAAAATGCGGGGACGCTGACAAATGCACCGCCGCCATAGTGGCGACCAAAGACCAGTATGAATTAGAGGGGCAGTATTCGGAGGTCTATATCAATCGAGGGTCCAAACACGGCATTGAACGGGGCAATCTTTTTTCCATTGTGACCCGCATGGAAGCCACCGGCACAAGCGGGGCAGACCTTCCGGACCTGGTGCTGGGGTATCTCATTATCGTGGAATCGAGGCTGGAAACGGCAACGGCGGTTGTGCTGAATTCAAAAAAGGATTTCCCAAACGGAACCATGATCAAAGCGGTAAACTTGAACCGTGCCCTTGAAAAAACCCTGGCGGCCCAGGGCTATGACATTAAAGAGACTGGCATCAAAGAAATTGACATCAAAAATGAATTGATTCCCGTTTTGATAAAGATGAAAAAAGATATTGATTTGAAACAGGATTTACCTGAAAGCCTTTATCTCCTGTCAACGATGGTGAAATGTTCGGGAAATCAAACACCAACGCTGCCCCATTGAGAAAACGCTTGGTTGATCTGTTTTATATTCCCGCCGTTCCAACCCTGATGGCGTTGTAAAAAGTCCCATCTACCGTATTGCAGTGGTTTTTCAGAATCTTAAGTCTAACGATCCTGAAAAACCGCTACGCCTTGGATATGAGACCTTTTGCAACGCCATCTGTGGGTGGATTCGTGACTTTTTACGGTGAGCCTTAAACTCGAGACCTTTGACCCCTCATGACCATACCACAGGACCAGAGACAAGCATGGTTGGCCCTTTACATGATTCCCGGACTGGGCAATGTGGTCCTGAGAAGACTGTTTGAGAAATTTCTTGATGTTAACGCCATCTTTGAGGCGGGTTTTTTTGATTTGATGGGCGTGGAGGGACTTCGGAAAGGGATTGCCCGGAAGATTCTGGATCGTGGTTTGCTGGAACAGGCCGAAGCGGGGGTCTTAAAAGCTGAACGCGCCGGGGCAAGGGTTTTGACCTATCAGGACCCCGCTTATCCCGTCCTGTTGCGTGAGCTTCACAATCCACCCATGGTCTTGTTCGTCAAGGGACGGGAAATCCCCCTGGAACAAACCTTCGTGGGCGTGGTCGGGTCTCGGAATCCGAGCCATTACGGGTTGAAAGCCGCCGAAAACATCTCAATGGCTCTGGCGAAAAGGGGCGCTGGCGTGGTCAGTGGACTGGCGAGGGGGATTGACGGATCCGCCCATGGCGGCTGCCTTCGGGGGGGTGGTTTTACCATCGGCGTACTGGGCACGGGCATTGATGTGGTTTATCCCAAATCAAACCGGAAGCTGTTTGAGCAGATGTTCGAAGCGGGCGCGGTGGTATCCGAGTTCCCCATGGGAACAGCCCCCGAGCCCCGGAATTTCCCCATTCGAAATCGGGTGATCAGCGGCCTCAGTCGCGGGGTCGCGGTGATTGAAGCGACTCGAAAGAGTGGATCTCTGATTACAGCCGCCCTTGCCCTCGAACAGAATCGTGAAATATTTGCCGTTCCCGGGAGCATTGATTCTTTTAAAAGTACCGGTACCCACTGGCTGATCAAACAGGGCGCCAGGCTGATTGAAAACGCCGATGATATTTTGGATGAACTGTGGTTTTTGAAACAAGGGGCTGGGGCGAAAAAAGAGCGGGAAACATCGTTGCCCCGGGGAAAGATGGAAGGCGTTGAACGCAGGATATACGACATCATCGGAAATTACCCCATACACATTGATCAGATAGCACGCACAGGCGCTATGGACGTGGGTCAGGTGGCCATGGTTTTGCTCAAAATGGAATTGAACGGAACCCTTCGGCAACTCCCGGGGAAAATGTATGTGCGAAACCATTAAACCTTATTGAATTGACCTTATAAAAACAAAGGCTGGAACGAAAAAATGCCGAAAAACCTTCTCATCATTGAATCCCCGGCCAAGGCCAGGACCATCAAAAAATACCTGGGGCCCGATTTCAAAATCATGGCCTCCGTGGGACATGTGAAAGACCTTCCCGTCAGCAAACTGGGCGTTGATATTGATAAAAATTTCGAACCCGATTATGTCATCATTAAAGGAAAAGGGAAAGTCCTCAAAGATCTGAAAGCTGCCGGGAAAACCGCTGAGACCATTTACCTGGCACCGGATCCGGACCGCGAGGGTGAAGCCATTGCATGGCACGTAGCCCAGGAGTTGGGCAAGGGAAAAAATGAACGGAAAATCTATCGGGTACTCTTTAACGAATTAACCAAAAGAGCCATTCAGGAGGCGGTTAACTCGCCCAAAACCCTGGACCAGAATAAATTCGAGGCTCAGCAGGCCAGGCGGATTCTGGATCGGCTGGTGGGTTATCAAATCTCCCCGCTTCTCTGGAAGCGGGTTAAGCGGGGGTTAAGCGCCGGCCGTGTTCAATCCGTGGCGGTTAAGATGATCTGCGACCGGGAGAGAGAAATCCAGGCTTTTGAATCCCAGGAATACTGGTCCCTGACCGCTCACCTGGAAGGCGCCGCACCCCCTCCCTTTGAAGCCAAATTTTTCCAATATAAAGGAAAAAAGACAGATCTTTCCACTAAAGAACAGACTTTTGGCATTGTTTCCGAGATTCAGGATCTTCCCTTTGAAGTCTCAAACATCACCCGGAAGCGGACCAAGAAAAATTCACCCCCGCCATTTATCACGAGTCTTTTGCAGCAGGAAGCCTTCAGAAGGTTGCGCTATTCCGCCAAAAGGACCATGTCCATTGCTCAGAGCCTCTACGAGGGGGTTGATTTGGGAGACAGGGGTCTGGTGGGTCTTATCACCTATATGAGGACCGACTCCTTCAATCTTTCAAATGATGCCATTGCTCAGGTGCGCCCATACATTGAAAAGGTTTTTGGAAAGGATTTCCTGCCGGAGAAGCCAAACCGTTTCAAGAGTCGAAAAGGGGCACAGGAAGCCCACGAAGCCATTCGGCCCACGGCTGTGGAACTTTCGCCCAACATCATATCCAAATATTTGAACCGGGATCAATTGGCCCTCTATGAACTGATCTGGAAACGGTTCGTGGCCTGCCAGATGAGCCCCGCGCAGCTAGACAAAACCCAGGTGGAAATCAAATCCGGAAACGCCGGGTTTCGCGCCACCGGCTCGGTGATGGTGTTCAAGGGATTTACCGTCCTCTATGAAGAACAAAAGGAAACATTAAATGGAAAAAATGAGAAGCAGCATGGAACGGACACCCCACTACCGCCCTTAACGAAGGGAGAAATCCTGACCCTCGTGAAGCTGGATCCGGCACAACATTTTACCCAGCCGCCCCCACGGTTCACGGAAGCGTCCCTGGTCAAAGCACTTGAAGAAAACGGCATCGGCAGGCCCTCCACCTATGCGGCCATCCTGGCCAACATCAGCGGAAGAGAATACGTGGTCGTAGAAAAAAGACGATTTATTCCGACCGAACTGGGTTTTCTGGTAACGGACCTCCTGGTTCAGAATTTTCCCGATGTGATGAATACGGCCTTTACCGCGCAGATGGAAAACGATCTGGATCAGATTGAACAGGGCAACGCCAAATGGACCGATGTGCTGGGGCGGTTTTATGATTCTTTTGGAAAGGATCTGGAGAAAGCAACCCAGGGGATGAAGGGCGAGGTGTTGACGGATATCACCTGCGAAAAATGCAAGCTGCCCATGGCCGTCAAATCGGGTCGAAACGGCATCTTCCTGGCCTGTACCGGCTATCCCGAATGCCGGAATACCGCCAATTTTACCCGGGATGAAAAAGGAAAGATTATTATTGAAGCCACCCCCGATGCGGGGGAAGAAAAGGGGACCTGTGAGAAATGCGGCAAACCCATGGTCGCCAAAAATGGCCGCTATGGGCCCTTTGTGGCCTGCTCCGGGTATCCGGATTGCAAAAACATCTGGGCGCCGGACCCGGTAAGCACCGGCGTGCCGTGCCCCGAGGCCGATTGCTCAGGGACTCTGGTGGAAAAGACCTCCAAAAAAGGCAAAAAGTTTTATGCCTGCAATCAATATCCAAAATGCCGATTTGCCACCTGGGATGAACCCTACGACGGCGTTTGCCCCCAGTGTGGCACGCCGGTACTGAGCATCAAACAACCCAAAAAAGCAAATGGACCCATTGTGGCTTGCAGAAAAAAGGGGTGTGGGTTCAAAAAACCCCTTTCAGATTATTCGAATAAGGGAACTGGAAGAAAATAATATACGCATATCGTGCAGAACTTTTGTTCGTTTTCAAGGCGTGATGGCAGGTGCATAGTGAGCTATGTGTCTGTTATCACAACGTAGAAGACGGGCAAAAGGGCAAGCAGGATGCGTAGATTATTTTTTGGAAGTTCCCTAAGACTGATTAAGATTCTCCCCCTCTCCTCCGCATTTTACGGGCCGCTTCTTTCCACCCCTTTTTCTTTTTCCCCCTGGATTTCCGTGAAGGGTCCGGGTCTCTCTGGGGATCGAGGATGAATGAACCCGGGGTCGCGGTGTTGAGATCCACATGGGGTTTTTGTTTTTTGTCGACCTTCTTCTCCCCTTTTTCCACCAGATCTTTCGATGGGAGGGGCCCTGCAATACAATCGGCTGGAATCTCCGGCGCCAGAAACAGGTCTCCAAAAGGAAAGATGAGCACGCCTTTTTTTTCTGCCGCAGCAGCGGGGATTTCCAGCAACACCGGGTGTTGATCCCGGCGGTGGCCTATGCGCAGGGCCATTTTTCGGTCGGGGGAAAGGGCCAGATACGAATTGCCCTCAGATTTCAAGCCCCTTTCCATGGCCACGGGATGGGCTCTTTTCCGGACGGGGGCATAAAGCAGGCCCGGCAATGGAAGGTCCCGATCGGTGTTCAGGACCCAGTGCCGCGCCTGAGACCGGATCCGGTCATTTTCAAGCTCAAAGAGTGCCCGGTCCCCGCCCATCAGCATCTCATTAATATGGGAACGCCTTACATAGCGCCACCCGGTTTCCTCGTGAAGGGCTTGGAACAGGTCTTTGTAACGCACGAACCCCTCTTCGTCGGGGATCAGCCCGAATTCATCCGGTCGATACGCCAGGATATAAGCCAGCATGCGACTGAGGTCAGTGACTTTTCGCTGTTGATGCCGTTTGCTCAGTTTCCGGTCTCCTTGTGGAAGGGCTCAGAAAAATCAGCCCGTCAATATGACCACCAGTGCCATTGCCAATAAGACATGGCTCATCACAATGGCTCGTTTGTTCAGATGGAAAAATTCATTCATCTTTTGTAACCGTCGAAGGCCCCCGCACAATCTCCTGAACCTGTCCAGGGCAAGATAGCGATGGTTGTCCGACCGGGAGTTCCCCTGAAACGCAAAGGACGGGTAGACGGCGTAAAAATGGTGATCTCTGAGATCACGCAACATGTCATCAAAGGGTGTTTTCTGCCAGGAATCCGTTACCAGTTGCTGCGCGAAACCGGACTTTATAACGTAGGCGTGGCATAAGCTGCGAAAGTCAATATTCAGCACGGATTTATTTTCTGTTTTCCGGCTCCCCCTGACCATACATCCCAGGAACAGTATTTTCCAATTGGGTTCTACAGACAGGAAATCAATAGAAGATTTGAGGGCTTGCGGGCTGAACCGGTCAAAGCAAACATCATCTTCAAAGATGACAATGTTATCCGCACCGGCAAAGATTCCTTTTTGCATGCAGAGAAGATGCGATTCAAAGATCCCTTGCTCACAATCGATGGGATGCTTTTTCACAATAACAAATTCAACGTTTTCTAACAGGCCGACGGCATCAAACTGGGCGTTGGCTTCCTTTCGCCGGTCTGATCTCTCGTCTAGTGAAATACAGTAGATTTTGTCAAAATACTCCCAGCGCATAACAAACTCTATGGAAGGTGTTGACAGGAAGAGATATGCAAGATTGTTAACCCGCCCCCGGTGCCAGGACCGGGGACGGGTTTTAAATATTTATTCTACGATGAACGTATACCCGGGTAAAGCCATCATATGATTTCCCTGTGCCAGTATTATCGGGGTAAACACGTAGACCCCCGCTGCGCTCGGCGTAACCGCGTAGTGATTGAACCAGGTTCCGGAGGCAAGCGTAGTCGTCCCCGCCGTAAGCGACACCACTGAGCCAGCCGCATTTGTAATAAAACGATATATCGTGCGTTCTCCCGCATGCGCCAGGAAATAACGGGTAACTAACTGGAGGGTACTTCCTACAGCGAAGGTTTTTACAGCCAGGCTGTCTACCGCTGCCCCGGTGCTTGTAAAGGCATCGATAACATAGTTTGAGCTCGAAATAGAATTGGGCACAGCATCCAATATTGATATATCTTCAGCTACCGCTGTTTCATCCCCCACATCAAACTGCGCTTCAGCTGCGACTATTGAAGGAACAAGGCCAAAAAAACATACCATTGCGATGACGATTATACCAAAAAACGCTCTTTTCATTAGTGATTTCCTCCTGTTACGCTAGGGTTTAGACAATAACTCATCTGTTCAACTCCTTGTTTCGCACACAGTAACATAAGAGAGAAAAGCAGGTCAACGGTTAAAAAACGCCGCCTTAATCCCTTATTTCCTGGTTTTCTGTCACAAAAAACAAGAAAACCTTTGCGGCTTTGCGTGAGACCATTTGATAAAACCGTTTTGTCAGGAATGATCGCCAAAAAGGTAATCGGGCAGATCCCGGATGGACCCGATACCGTGGGGTTTCAGCCCGGGCAGTGATTTTGATCCTTCCAGATTGCTTCGGGGAAGAAGGCAGGTTGAAAAACCCATTTTTTCAATCTCTTTCATGCGCATGTCCGACTGGCTGACCCCCCGGATTTCACCGGCCAGACCCACTTCGCCAAAAACAACCAGGTTCCGACTCACATGTTTTTCCAGGAAGCTGCTCATCATGGCGGACACAATTCCCAGGTCCGCAGCAGGTTCATCAATTTTCAAACCGCCAGCCACATTGACAAAGATATCCTGGTCCCCCAGTTCCATCCCCAGGCGTTTTCCCAGCACCGCCACCAGCAGAGATATACGGTTCTGGTCGATGCCCCTGGCGGTTCTTCTGGGCATGCTCAGGGGGCTCGGGCTCACGAGAGCCTGAATTTCCACCAGCAGGGGGCGGGTCCCTTCCATGCACGAAATGATGGCGGATCCGGGCACATCCTCGGGCCGTTCCGCCAGGAAAATGCCGGAGGGGTTGCTCACTTCAGCCAGGCCCGACCCTTTCATTTCAAAAACGCCGATCTCGTTGGTGGAACCGTAACGGTTTTTCACGGCCCGCAATATTCGAAACGCATGGCCCCGGTCCCCCTCAAAATAGAGTACCGTGTCCACCAGGTGTTCCAGAACTTTGGGTCCCGCGATGGCGCCGTCTTTGGTGACGTGCCCCACCAGAAATACCGGAATCCCTGAACGTTTGGCAAAGGCCATGAGTCTGGAAGCGGTTTCCTTGACCTGGCTCACACTGCCGGGGGGGGATGAAATATCCTCCGTATAAAAGGTCTGAATGGAATCCACGGCCAGCAGGTCCGGTTTGAGTTGGGCTACCCGGGTAAAGAAATCTTCAATACAGGTTCCGGTCATGACGTACAGATTTTCCGCCTGAATGTTCAATCGATCGGCCCTCATTTTGATCTGTTGCGCGGATTCTTCACCGGAAAGGTAAAGGGACTTAAGCCCCCGGAGTGCAAACCCGCCCAACACTTGAAGGATCATGGTCGATTTGCCGATGCCGGGGTCCCCCCCGATCAGAACCAGGGAGCCGGGCACCAGACCGCCCCCGAGGGTGCGATCAAACTCCGCAATTCCGGTACTCCATCTCATCTCGGGGGAAAGGGAAATGGCGTCTATGCACTCCGGACGGCTCATGGCGGACGGGCCGGTGCTTTTGCGACGACGGGGCGCCTCGCATTCCTCCAGAAGGCTCCCCCACTGATCACACCCGGGACACCGACCCAGCCATTTGGGGGTTTCGTATCCACAATTCTGACAGACATACCGCGATTTTTCTTTTCCGGCCATACGACTCCAAAATGGTGAAATAAAAAGAGGCAAGGGGTTCATAGCAAACCGCTTGCCCCCATCCAGTAGGGGCACGATGCATCGTGCCCCTACTATTTGAATTTTTCCACGGTCTCGTGATAGACATCCTTGGTTTTATTCCACAGACTCTTAATCTCTTTGCTGAAATCAGTACCACTTTCCGCCATCTTTTTTTCCAGCCCGTCGATCTGCCGGTTCAATTTGGAGAGGGCGTCCTGGGTCTTTTCGTCCGCCTGTACAGCCGCCATTTTCAAAAACACTTTGGCATCCGCAAGGGATCTTTTAGCAGCCTCGTATCGCCCCTTTGCATAATCCTTGGTGGCCTGCCAGAGGCTTTCCTGGGCCAACACCATGGGACCATAGGAGGAAATGGAAATCACCTGAACCCCGTCTTCAGCCTCTTTCAACACCTGATCAGCCTCTTTCCCCTTCCCATCCGCCAGCAGGTGCAGGGCTTTGGCCACTTTTCGTTCCGTATAACGCAAGGGCAAATCGATTTCCACATAGACCAGGGACTCACCGGCCAGCGCCAGGGCCTCTGTACCCTTCTTTTTGTCGCCCGCTTTCAGCGCTTTTTTGGCTTCATCCAGGTGTTTCCTGGTTTTATCCACAGTGACAAAGCTCTGGATTCCATCGAGTGAGGCGTAAATAGGGACCAGATCGGGAATAACCTCTTCTGAATCTTCGTAGGAGAGATGTTTTTTCGCCACCCAGATATGGTCTTTGATGCGGGTGGTGGGGAGAGATGCCCGAATAATTTCCATGAGCTTCTGGCTTTTGGCCAGTTCCCCTCTGGCATCGGCAAAATTATGGGTGTGAATGAAACCGCGCGCCTTGGCAATGTGCTTCAAGGCTTTGACCGCCAGAGTGGCAATCCGCTCCTGCTGGGGAAATGAAAGGGGTTTTCCGGGTGATACCGAAACTTCTTCCTTGATGGTTTCATCACCCAGGACCCACTGGGAAAATCCCGCGCCCAGCAACATTGTAACCGCTAGAAAAACAACAAAAAAACGCTTTTTCATGGCAATACCTCTCCTTCAATTCTCTGATTAAATTCTTCCCTGGAAACCCCGCCAGGGGACCTTTTTCATCTGTACCAGGAGAGAGTTTTAAGCTCGTTGATATCCCCCCCGGTCCGGGCCACTCGGCCATTTTTGAAAAACACGAAATACACAAATTTTTGTCTGGGCTGATAGTCGCCCACCATAACGGCATACCCCCACTCTTCAACATCCCCCTGGCGGGAAATCTTATCCGGCAGGCCGATGGCCGCCCTGACCATATCACCTGTCATATCGGGTTCCACCTGCCGTCTGGCCACTTTTTCAACCATTTCATCGTCCCAGTTACGATGTTGAACCCGAATTTTGGATTCCCGGTATTGGGTCTCCGCACAACCCGCCAGAAGAAGTACGCCCAGGGAGGCGCAAATGAAAATTCTTTTCATCATCGATTCAGTCCTCTTATGTTTTCCATCAAATGGCATTGGACGGGCAGAGACCGAACACGGCACATCCCGCATGATCCGGTTTTCTGGCCTTGCAAACGGCACGGCCGTGGTAAATCAGGATGTCGGAAAACCGGCGCCATCGGTCCTCGGGCAGAAGCATTCCCAGATCCATTTCAATTCTATCGGGATTTTTGTTTTCCGTCAGGCCCAGTCGCATGGCAAGTCTCTTCACATGGGTATCCACCACAACCCCCGGCACATCAAAAACAGCGCCCAAGACACAGTTGGCGGTTTTTCTACCCACCCCCGGCAGTTTGATCAGTTCGGCCATGGTGGCCGGCACTTCTCCGCCGTATCGTTCCACGAGTCCCTGGCAGCATCCCTTGATGGATTTGGCTTTGTTCCTGAAAAACCCGGTGGACCGAATATCCATTTCCAGCTCGCTGATGGGAGCGGCCAAAAAATCATCGGGCGACCGGTATTTCCGGAACAGGACCCGGGTGACGCCATTCACCTGCTTATCGGTACATTGGGCCGAGAGGATGGTACTGATGAGCAGTTGAAAGGGTGTTCGGTATTTGAGAGCGGTTTTTTCCTGCGTATAAAGCGGATCCAGAATTTCAAAAATATCTTTTACCCTGGCGGTTCTGCGCTTATTACTCTCCACAATCCGCTTTTCTCCACAGGTTTGACACAAAGACGCCTACGACAGCCCTCTGACTCGCAGATACTACGATTGTGATGCGCTTGTCAATCTCAAATGGATTTCCATTTACCCCTTTTTTGATAGCCCCTGCTCCGGTGGCACTGTCATAAAGGTGATCCCTGATGATCTTTGCCGAGGCTTCTCGTTCCCACGTGTATGATTCTGAAAGTGTCTTAGTTTGATTTCAGCGATTAGCCCATCGTAGACCGGCGCTAAATTGGCGTTCGTTGGC
>JAFCZI010000154.1 GCA_019314425.1 Deltaproteobacteria bacterium
AGATGCGAAGATAATTGAGGCGTCTTTCATAGTGATCAATTAAACAGTGGCGTTTGGTTTCCATTGAAATCATTTCTTGTTTGGGATATGTTTTGCGGGTATATTACCATGTGTGTTCATTCAAGCGTTGTTATCCATCTCGAAATAGCAAAGCCAAGTCAATTGTGATGGCGCCGTAAAAAGTCCCATCTACTGTGTTGCAGTGATTTTCCCGAATCTCAACATACTACCTGTATGCCTACGATCCTGAAAAACCACTACGCTTTGTATCTGGAACTTTTTACAACGCCATCTGTAGCTCGATTCGTGACTTTTTACGAGGCCATAGTTGTAATACCCACATTGATGATTGTCAAATCGTTTATGCGAAAGCAGTGCTGACGCATGAATTATTCATCGTTTTTAGATTCTTATGAAAATTATCTGAGAATTCATCTATCAGAACGTTTAAGCTGCTAATAATTCAGTTATTTTTTCAATATAGTCATCTGCTTTATGATAAGCCTTTTCAAGTTTCAAGTTTCAAGTTTGGAGTTTGGGATGAAAACCTTGTTAGGCCGGTGATGGAGAAGGCTGTTGGCTAATGGACCGAATAAACGTTTATGAAAAAGCATAAACATGGCCGCCACGTTTACACCTTTTTCCGTAAGCATATATGAATACTGCCGGCCATTGCGCTTAATAAGCCCATGTGCTTTCATTTTTCGCAAGTCATACCGCAATTGGTTGATTGTATAGTTCGGCAATTCATAAGGCCTCTGAAATTGCGAAAGCAGAATTTGAAGGAAGAAATGTAGAGGACTTTATGCCCCTTCGGTTGTCCCCGGTGCAATCGAGAAACAATGGGATATGCAGAAGGCAGAAAGCCCGCGCGTTAGCGAGCTAAGTTCTCGGGGAAAATGCCGCAGATATCATATTCCCTGAAAATATGTGAGATCACAAAAGCGCGTCCTTTTTCTTCTCTTTCAGTTGGTCTACAATCTTGCGAATATTTTGGGACTGATCCATATCCGCCACCAGCACGGCGTCCCCCGTATCCACCACCAGGCAGTTTTTGAGTCCAAGGCATACCACGAATCGATCGCCCTGGCTTGAAATGAAACTTTTTTCGCAGTCGATGAGGAGGGTTTCGCCTTCGGCCAGATTCCAGTCGCTGTCCCGTTCGGCCCCCCTCAACGCATAAAGGGATTCCCATGATCCCACATCGCTCCACCCACATTCCGAGGGGATGACATACACCGGTTGTTGGGTGTTTTCCATAATCCCGTAATCAAAGGAAATGCCGTCTATGCTTTCGTAGGCCCGTTTGAATTCCGTCTCGAAGCGATCCGTTCCCAGGCTCAGGGCAATCTGTTCGAGCCCTTCGTGCAGACCGGGCAGTTGTTTTTCAATTTCCGTCAGGATGGTTTCCGGCGTGGCAACGAAAATGCCGGCATTCCAGTAGTAGTCGCCGCTATTCAGATACGCGTGCGCTTTTTCAAGATCGGGCTTTTCAACAAAAGCCGAAACCCTGTAAGCCGATGCGGCATCCGAACCGGCTGTATCCGTGGTTTTCCGGATATAGCCGTAACCGGTTTCAGGACGTGTGGGTACGATTCCCAGAGTCACAATGCCCCCGTTGGCGGCTAGTTTTCCGGCTGATTCAAGATCCGCCAGAAACGCCTCGGGCCTGCTGATGAAGTGATCCGCCGGCAGAAAGGCCACGGGTTCCTCGGATCCCAGGTGCCGTGCGTAAAGAGCCCCCAGGCCCATGCAGGGGGCCGTGTTTCTGCCGACGGGTTCCGCCAGTATGTGAACATTTCGCCCTTTAAATAGCGCCCCGGCTTCTTCCCGGTGGTCTTTTCCCAGAATCAGAATGACCCGCTCGTCGGCGATTAAAGACGCGAGCCGGTCACAGGTGTCTACCACCATTGGGCCTTTTCCCGTAATGTTCAGGAATTGCTTGGGTCGTTGCCGCCGACTTGCCGGCCAGAAACGTGTTCCGGATCCACCACACATGATTACTGCAAACATAACGCCTCCTTACCCATTACACCCCTCCCGTTCTCACGTCCGATAATCCGCGTTGATATTGATGTATTCGTGGGTCAGGTCGCTGGTGATGATATGGTCGCGGTAGCTGCCCTGATGAAGGTCGATGCTGAGTACAAATTCCGGTTGTGTCATGATTTTAGCGGCCCGTTTTTCGGCTTCTACACCACGGCCAAGCCCACCGGATACAATCTGAACATCATTAATCCGGATATCAACACGCGTTTCATCCATTTCGACCCCCGCCCGCCCCAGGGCGGCCATAATCCTTCCCCAGTTGGGGTCTTGGCCGTAAAAAGCGGTTTTGACAAGACTGGAGTTGGCGACCGTCCTGGCCGCCTTCAGGGCATCCTTGGCGGAAAGGGCATTGTTGATCACCACATCCACCCGTTTTGTGGCCCCCTCGCCGTCTTTTACGATCATTCGCGCCAGGTCTTCCATAACGCCGGTCAATCCTTCCTGGAACCGGGCCAGATCCTTTTCTTTCAGGGCCGTATTGCCGGCCATACCGTTGGCCAGCATCAATACCATGTCGTTGGTGCTGGTATCCCCGTCTACGCTGATGCGGTTAAAGGTCTTTTCAGTGGAAGCCGAAAGGACTTTTTGCAGGGGTTCGGGCGCTATTTGAATATCGGTGAGGATAAAACAGAGCATGGTGGCCATGTTCGGCATGATCATGCCGGCCCCCTTGGCCAGGCCCAGTATCCGATAGGGGCGATCCCCGGAAAAACTGTCGAAATGGCTGATTTTGGGAAAAGAGTCCGTGGTCATGATGGCCTGTGCCGCTACGGGTATTCCCTCGGGTGTCAGGGCCGCCTTCAATCCGGGGATGGCCTTTTTCACCTTGTCCATATCCAGCCTTTGGCCGATGACGCCCGTGGAGGCCACCAAGATCTCGTCAGGTGAAATGCCCAACGCCTTTCCGACGAGATCGGCGGTGCATTCGGCATCCGCAAGCCCGGGGTTTCCCGTGCAGGCATTGGCATTTCCGGCATTGGCGATAATGGCCGTCGCCTTTGCGCTTTGAATATTTTTTTGACTGAGTATAACGGGGGCCGCCTTGACCTTGTTGGCGGTAAAGACGCCGGCCGCTGTTGCAGCCCTTTCAGATACAATCAAAGCCAGGTCCGGTCCATGGACTTTTTTCAGCCCTGATGCCACGGCCGCCGCTTTGAACCCCCGCACGGTTGGTGCTCCTTCGTCTATTGGTTCAGGCATTTTCTCGTGTCGCCCCCTATTTTCCCACCCCACAGCATTTTTTGTATTTTTTTCCGCTGCCGCAAGGGCAGGGTGCATTTCTGCCGACCTTCTGTTCTTTTCGCCGGACTGTAACACCGCCTGAATCCCCATCTCCATGACTGAGGTTCAGGGTCCTTTTTTTCTTTTTGGGCATCTCGTCCGGTTTTTCGCGAATGATCTGTACCCGGAAAATGGTTCTGAGGATTTCTTCCCGGATTTGATCCATGAGGTCGCCAAACAGGGAAAACCCCTCTTTCTGATATTCTTTCAGGGGATCAAGCTGCCCGTAACCGCGAAGTCCGATCCCTTCCTTCATGTGGTCCATGGCCAGCAGATGGGCCACCCATTTATCGTCGATGACTTGAAGAATGAGATAGCGCACAAGACGTTCCAGGTCTTCTTTTCCAAACAGCTTTTCCCTTTCCCTGTATTCGGCGAGGGTCCGTTCTTTGATCAATCCCGGAAGGTCTTCTATTTTCAGGGCATCAAAGGCTTCCTGACCCATTTCTTCAGGTCCTATGGTGGATGGGAAACCGAACAGCCAGGAAACGCTGTTGTTTAATTCTTGCACGTTCCAGTCTTCGGGATACGATTTGGGGTCGATGCACTGTTCTACAATGGCCTCTATCTTCTGATCGATCATGTCTTCAATGATTTCCTGGAAGTTTTCTCCCATCAGGATGCTTTTTCTCAGGGAATAGATGATTTCCCGGTGTTTGTTCATGACGTCGTCATAGTCCAGGAGATGCTTCCGCATATCGAAGTTACGGGCTTCTACCTTTTTCTGAGCATTTTCGATGCCCCGTGAAATCAGGTTATGTTCAATGGGTTCTCCTTCTTCCATGCCCATCCGTTCCATGATGGAGGAGATCCGGTCTGAACCGAAGATCCTCAGAAGATCATCTTCCAGGGAGAGGTAGAAGCGGGAGGTGCCGGGGTCACCCTGACGGCCCGAGCGACCTCGCAACTGGTTGTCCACCCGCCGGCTTTCGTGTCGTTCGGTCCCCAGGATGTGGAGTCCACCCAATTCCCGGACCCCTTCACCCAGCACAATATCCGTACCCCTTCCGGCCATGTTGGTGGAAATGGTCACGGTTTTGGCCTGACCGGCGTTGGTAATGATTTCAGCCTCTTTTTCGTGGTGTTTGGCATTGAGCACGGAGTGGGGAACACCGGCCCGTTTAAGCATTTTGCTCAGCATTTCAGATTTTTCGATGGAAATGGTGCCCACGAGAACCGGCTGGCCCTTGTCGTAAAGTTCCTTGATTTCATCCACAGCGGCTTTGAATTTTTCCCTTTCGGTTTTGTAGATGACATCCGGGAAATTGGTTCGCGCCATTTCTTTGTTGGTGGGGATGACCACCACGTCCAGTTTATAGATGTTATTGAATTCAGCCGCTTCCGTGTCGGCTGTACCGGTCATGCCGGCCAGTTTGTCATACATGCGGAAGTAATTCTGAAAGGTTACTGTGGCCAGGGTCTGGTTCTCTCCCGCCACTTTTACCCCCTCCTTGGCCTCTACTGCCTGATGCAGGCCATCACTCCACCGACGTCCCGGCATCATTCTGCCTGTGAATTCATCCACGATCACAATCTGGTTGTCTTTGATGACATAATGAACATCCTTTTCAAAGAGCCAGAAGCCTTTGATCAGCTGTTGGGTGGCATGGATCAGTTCGGATGTCCGCATATATCGGTCTTCAACTTCCCGGAGTTGTTGGTCTTTTTCTGAATCGCTGAGATTTTCCATCTGGCGGATATTATGGCTTTCATTGTCCATGTCGGGAAGCATAAAATCATCCGAGCCCTTACGCGACAAAAAATCGATGCCCTTTTCAGTGAGTTCCACGGCGTTGCTTTGTTCATCGATGGTGCAGTAGAGATCCTGGTCCAGTTCGGGCAGGATTTTCTGGGATCGCAGCATGCTTTCAGTTCGGTCAATCTGCTTCTTCAAGGCCTGGTTCTGAGCCACTATGTCCAGATAAGCCGGATTTTTAGGATCACCCCGCTTGATTTTGAGCAGTGTTTCGATGGTGTTGTCATCTAGCTGGTCGCTATCTAAAAGCTGGCGTGCGTCTTTTAACAGGGAGCGGACAATGGCGCTCTGTTTCTGCCTGAGTTGCATGACAAGGGGCTTGACCTCATCAAATATCTTGTTTTCACTCTGTTCCATGGGGCCGCTGATGATCAGCGGTGTTCGCGCTTCATCGATGAGGATGCTGTCCACTTCATCCACGATGGCATAACGGAATTCCCTTTGAACAAAATCCTTCACATCAAACTTCATGTTGTCGCGAAGGTAATCAAACCCGAACTCATTGTTGGTGCCGTAAGTGATGTCGCAGCCATAGGCCTCTTTACGCTCAGCATCATCCATGCCGTGGACAATCACCCCTACGCTCAGGCCCAATGCACGGTATATGGCCCCCATCCATTCGGCGTCCCTTTTGGCCAAATAGTCATTGACCGTGATCAGGTGGACCCCCCGGCCTTCCAAGGCGTTGAGGTAGAGCGGCAGGGTGGCTGCCAGGGTTTTCCCCTCGCCTGTTTTCATTTCAGCAATTTTTCCCTCATGAAGCACGATCCCCCCGATGAGCTGAACATCAAAATGTCGCATACCCAGGGTTCTGACCGAGGTTTCTCTCACGG
>JAFCZI010000155.1 GCA_019314425.1 Deltaproteobacteria bacterium
TTCAGGGGGCGGCGGGGCAGGGTTATGATTTGAGTGCCATCCCCATCGAACAGATTGAAAGAGTTGAGGTCTTCGAAGGATTCTTTTTGGTGATAATATTGATAACGCCGCTCATGGCATCCGCCCCATAGAGCGTGGAAGCGGCCCCTCTCAAGACCTCAACTCTTTCAATCTGTTCGATGGGGATGGCACTCAAATCATAACCCTGCCCCGCCGCCCCCTGAATGGGAGAGCCGTTGATCAGCACCAGTTCGCCGTTGGAAACGCCTCGGATTGACAGGGTGCTGTTCATACCACCATGGCTGACGCCCAGAGGGCCAAAAGCTTTATAGGCAAAAGAGCCTTTTCTCCGCAGTGCATCCACCAGGTTGTCGGCGCCGGTTTCTTTTAATTCCTCGGCGGTATAGACCGATACAAATCGAGAAGATTCCTTTTCTTTTACGGGAAATCGTTCCGCTGTAACCGTGACCGTATCGAGGGTTTTGGATTCCTCTGTGGATTTCGCCTGTGCGTTTGCGATGCCCCATGCCATTGTCATTGCCAATCCCAAAACCGCCCTAATCAAACTCCGCTTCAGCTTCATGCCAATCATTTTCCGCTCTCCTCCCCTTTTCTTCTTCTCATTTGTCGCCGGAATAAGATGGTGAGGTTCATCCTCAATTCCATTCCCGGCCATTGGAGTGTGATGCGGCCCGCCAAAAAAAAATCCCCGGATTGAAAAAATCAATCCGGGGATATCCCTTTTTTTTATCCACCGATTTTATATGGACCCAGGCTTCTCTCCACGAAGCGTCAGTCCGGAACTCAGACAGGTCTTCTGGTTTCCGGATCACCCTACTTGCCGCACCTTCCCAACCCTCACACATGGCCAGTGGTTTTTCGCGGCGTTCGTCCCCGATTACAGCGGCGGGCCCACCCTCGACTTTCACGAGGTTCCCTATTAAGCTCCTTAAGAGCACCTGAGTGGGCCTTTCCTATCAAGGTAAAAAACGAAAGTCAAGGGGCAAATGCCTACGTCAAAAGACCCATCTACTGCATTGCAGTGATTTTTCAGAATCTCAACATACAACCTGTATGCCTATGATCCTGAAAAACCACCACGCCTTGGATATGAAACCTTTTACAACGCCATTTATAGATTGATTCGTGACTTTTTACGAGGGTATCATATTTGCTTGATGATGCCCTGTATGATGGTTTCAATTTCCAGAAGCACGCTTCTGGCCTCATCCGGGGAAACCGGGGAAAATCTCACCTTGTTGCCCGGTCTCAACTGCCCCAGGCGGGAAAGATCAGCGGAGATGACCGTGGCAATTTTTCGGTATCCTCCCGTGACGGTTTCGCCCAGTATGATAATCGGTTGACCGTCGCCCGGGATTTGTATGGCCCCGGACACAACTCCTTCGGAGATAATTGATTTTTCCAAGGCTACTTTTTCTTTAATCAGCGGCCCTTCCAAGCGAATGCCGGTTCGGTCCAGTTGTTCCGTGACGCGATAAGCGGACTGCCGGAATGTGGACAACATCTCCGGGTCGAAATGGTGATGATGGGGGCCAAAAATGATCCGCAGGGTCACTTCCGGAGTGTGGTTCGGAATTGACTCAAAGGGCAGGGCGGTCCCTTCCGTTTTCAAGTGCAGGTGAGGGGCATGGGCGGAAAGAATGTCGCCTTTCACGAGCGGTCTTCCCGAAAGTCCCCCGAAACGCGCGCCCAGGTTGGTGGATCTGCTTCCCAGTACCATTTTTGCGTTGATGCCGCCCCCCACGGCCAGATATGCCCTCAGGCCGCTTCTGATCCCCTTAAAGGAAAGACGGTCTCCTTTTTGTATCACCATCGCGCGCCACATGGGGGCCGGAGCGGTATTGATTCGGGGTTGAATGTCGGCGCCGGTTACAGCGATGGTAATTTTCGATAGAGCGGTAACAACAGGCCCCGCAAAGGTCATTTCAAGGCCCGCTTCATCTTCCCCGTTGTCCAGACGGTTGCCCACCAGACGGTTGCCCACCCGCAGGGAAAATGAATCCACTGCGCCGCTCGGGGCGACCCCGTATGGCCCGAAACCCAGGCGGCCTCGATCCTGAATGGTGGTCAGGGGGCCGGGGGATATGACTTCCAGGACGTTTACCGCTGCCAATGGCTCATTTCCTCCTCGGATATTTTGAAGAACCGCACCCGGTCGCCCATTTCAAGGAGGCTTGGGGGATTTTTCAAGGGGTCAAAAAGTTTCAGGGGGGTCCGTCCGATGATCTGCCATCCCCCGGGGCTTCGGGTGGGATATACGCCGGTCTGCCTTTGGGCCAGTCCCACCGAACCTTTGGGCACCGCCGTTCGGGGGGTTTTCTTGCGCGGCGTTGCCAGGTTTTCAGGCAGCTCTCCCATATAGGGAAAGCCCGGAATGAAACCGATCATGTAAACCCGGTAGCCGGTTTGCGTGTGACGCTCAATGACGTTTTCGGGGGTGGTTTTGTGGTATGATGCCACCCATGCCAGGTCCGGGCCATATTGACCGCCGTACACCACCGGGATTTCAATGTTTGCCGGTTCGGGGAGTTCAATCCTGTCCAGCTCAAGGAACAATTCATTGATGGTTTTCCGGATTTGGTCCGGTGTGGTGGTAAGGGGGTCAAACACCAGGAGAAGTGAGCTGTACCCCGGAACGACGTCCAGGAGGGTGTTCAGAGAAGTCTGTTTGATGGCCAGGAAAAGCCTGCGGACCCTTTCGTGGACACTTAGATGGATTTCGTTCCCCAGCTCCACCAGCAGCGAACGATCCCCCATGACGCGGTATTCAGGCTTTTCATACAACATATGGGGTTCCTATAGAAAGACGCCCATGGGACGTACCCGTATCCCGGAATCCGTGAGGGCCGTCCGGGTTTTTTTCACCAGGGCCAGGGCTTCGGGGTTGTCGCCGTGAACGCAGATGGTGTCCGCTTTGAGGTCTATTTCGGTGCTGTCAATGGCTGCGACAGTGCCGGTTTCGACCAGTTTGATAATCCTTTCAGCCACTGCCCCGTCATCATGGAGTACGGCGCCCGGTATTTTTCGGCTTACCAGCGACCCGTCGGGATTATAGGCGCGGTCCGCGAAGAATTCAAAGGCGATCCGAATGGAATGGCGTTTGGCAATGGCCACCAGATCATCCCGGTTGGGCCCGGCCAATGCCACCAGTATCAGGTTTTCGTCCAGCCCCGAGATGACTTCGGCAATGGCATTGGAAATTTCCGTGTCCCGGACGGCCATGTTGTAAAGGGCGCCGTGGGGTTTTACATGTTGAAGGGACAATCCCCTTTGTGTGGCAAAGGCCTGAAGCGCGCCCACCTGGTAGGTCACATAGTGTCGAATTTCTTCAAGGCTCACATCCATGACCCTCCGGCCGAATCCCATGAGATCCGGCAGGCCCGGATGGGCGCCGAGTCCCACGTCGTTTTCCGCAGCCAGGGAGATCGTTTTTGCCATGACCAATGGATCCCCCGCGTGGAATCCACACGCGATATTGGCCGAACTGATAAGGGGAATCACCGCCTCGTCAAGACCGATTTTATAGGCGCCGAAGCTTTCTCCCACATCTGAATTGAGGTCAATCTGTTTAAGCATCCTTATCTTCCCCCCGATGAAAAAATGGTGTGGTTTACGGGCTCAAGGCTCAATATTCAGCATCTCAACCCATGATAGAAAATTGTGTCTGAGGCATCAACTGAAAACTTTCCCGGGAAATCAGATAATTTTTGGTCAACAAATTGAAATAATGGGTTTTATGTCTCTTCTCGAAAAAATTGAATACAGGTTTTAGGTGAAAATAAAGCCAATCTGTGGTAGGTCGAAAGCGCATTGATTTTAGAAACAAGAATGGCACTATTGAAAATCTCGAATTTTCCGACTTTTTACGGCGCCATCATGGCCTGGATTTTCCACAATGAATATACTACCCGTTATTTTTCTGGCAGTTGCGGTGGGTGTTTCAGCGCCCCCGTCCGTCAAATTGAGCGGGAAAAATATGGGTCAAACGGTAGAAATGACAGTGGGGGGCGTGTTAGAGATTGTTCTGAAAGGAAACCCCACAACCGGTTATACATGGACGGTCGCATCTGTTGATGAAAAAATTCTCATGCAGGTTGGTGAAACGGAGTTCATTCCTGACAGAAAGGCCCGGGGCTCCGGTGGCAGAATCGTGATGCGTTTTGAGGCTGCAAAGGTGGGGAAAACCAGCCTGAATCTGATCTACCATCGGCCGTTTGAGAAGCATAAACCACCCCTCAAGACTTTTGAAGTGAAAATTATCGTTGACTAACCAGGAGATGCTTTGATGAGATTTTACAAAAAAACATTAAACTTTTTGACGGCACTTTTTCTGTTGATATGTTTACTGCCAGGGGCTTCCTTTGGTGAGGACGCGGGCATCTTAAGGTTCGAAGCGGGCGATACCCTCGATGAGATCAGGGCCAAAATAGAACGCAATGGGTACCACTTTACCGTGGATAACAATTGGGTTTTTGATATGCCCGCTCGTGATAAACGGGCGTTTTTCAGCCGTAGTGCCCCTCTTTTTCCTGAAGAATCAGAAGGGTATGATGCTTCAGGCCCGCTTGTCGGCCACCTTGAAGAAAGGCAGCTACCCGCCTCTTTCGACTGGAGAAGCCATAACGGACACACCTATATTGGGCCTGTTCGGGATCAGGGCAGTTGCGGCGCCTGTTATGCCTTTGGCGCCTGTGCTTCTGCGGAGGGCGCCTATAACTGGGCCAATGGGAAATATGACGGCGACTGCACCGATTTTTCGGAAGCCTTTGTGGCCTTTTGCCTGTCGGATCTGTATGCTGGGTTCAGTGTCTGCGCGGGGTCGGATTATGACTACCAGGAGCTTACCGGGCTTGTGGAATACGGGGTGTGCAATGATAATGTTTACCCCTATACAGACCACGATCAGACATGCCCGTCATCGTCCTGGGATGCTCCGCGCACGCGCTTTCAGTCCTGGCATCGAATCGGCTGCAACGATACCGCAGCCATAAAAACCGCTATAATGACTTACGGTGTTGTGGTGGCTGCCGTAGAAGTGGGGAGCGCTTTTCAAGCGTACAACGGGGGGATTTACCAGGATTCGAATATCACCTGCTCGTCCAGTCCCTGTTACTATACGCCCACCAACCATATCATTGCCCTTGTGGGATGGAATGACAACGGGGGCGACGGCTACTGGATTCTCAGAAACAGCTGGGGGACGACTTGGGGCGAGAGCGGTTACATGCGCATTAACTACACCTCGTCACATGTTGGTTGTGAGGCCGCTTATCTGGTTTATAAAAATGGGGTGAGTACGATATATGTGGATCCCGCCGGTTCGTGCGGCGGCAACACCCCCTGCCGTACGACGATTCAGGCTGCCATCGACGCGGTAAGCGCCGGGACTGTCATAAAAATACGGTCAGGAACCTATGCCGAAAACCTCGTTGCCGATTCAGCGGGCAGCTACACACTCCAGGGCGGCTGGGATGTAACCTATACGTCCCAAACATCCATTTCAACCGTACTCTCTTTGACCATCGGCAGCAACAACGGAGCCGTCACGGTGGAATATCTGGACATAAAGTGAAAGCAATGGATGCCCCGATTTCACGAACTGCTGGAGCGCATCAGGGAGATCCGGGCCAGTGAACGGCAATTTTACCAGAAGATTACGGATATATACGCTCTGTCCGCCGATTATGATAAAAATGCTCCCGTTACAAAAGATTTTTTCGCCACAATACATAACAAACTCCACTGGGCTATAACCGGAAAAACAGCTGCGGAAATCATCTACGATTCGGCAGATGCTAAAAGTATGTATATGGGTCTTACCACTTTTCTTTCTGCCTGCCGCTGAGT
>JAFCZI010000156.1 GCA_019314425.1 Deltaproteobacteria bacterium
TGCAGGCCTTGCAGAAATTTGCCCTGGAAACTTTGCGCCACCTCCCCGAGCAGGTGCAGATTTTTACGCCCACACCCGCCACCTATGCAACGCTGATGTATTATACGAAGTGGGATCCCTTTACGGGACAAAAGATTTTTGTGGAAAAGAACCTAAAAGGAAAAGAAGCCCAGAAGCGCGTCATTACCGGTGAACGTCGCTGGCAGGGAGGGTTTGGGAAAAATCGTCGGTCAGGTTTGTGATAAGTAGTGTTTGAACGAAGTATATGGAACTTTTTACAATGCCATCTGTAGATAGATTCGTGACTTTTTACGAAGCCATCAAGGAGGAATCTGTGGAACGGGAGGGGATTGAAATATGTTGAAATTTCGATTAGATTACGCCAAACAATATCTTGATGATGCATTCGAGTTGTTTAACCAGCGCAGGTTCAACAGCTCTGCATCAAGGGCTTATTATGCGTCATATCAGGCCATGTGGTCTGCTTTGGGGGAACCCAGGGATGGAAAAATCTGGAGACATCTCGCAATAACAAAGCATTTTGTGCGGGGATACTGGTTTTCGCCGGATCATGGGAAAACAGGCCCGGGGCTGCTTGAAGATAAACGCCTTCCGCTGAGACGACTTTACTCTTATCGAATAAGGAGCGATTATGGAAGCTGTCTCAAAATTTGTTGATGCGCTCCACCACATTTATTCAGGAATTGAGATAAAGCCGAGTCCCAACTATGAAGATGAAGATTTTACATTTAAAATAACGATCCCGAAGAATCTTTCCATTGATGAGGTATTGGAAACATGCCATAAAGAGTGCATTAAGGTTGAAGACGAGTATGACCTGTTTATCCTTCCGAATGTTACTTATGCGTAATAACGCCCTCGTTCCCAAACTCCGGTTTCGGGAACGCAGTATCAACGGAAGCGCCGGTTTCCCCGCTGCGGGATCAGTTCTTCAGGGGTAAAGAGAAGCGAAAGGTTTTTGTTGCTGAGTTCATGGGGTGTATAGCCAAGGACTGTTGCAACAGCTTCATTGGCCATGAGGATGCTTCCCTCGGCATCCGCCACAAGGATGACCTCCTGAAAACAGCACATGAGATTCTGCAGAAAGAGCCGAGAATTATGGCAAGCGTCCAGTAATTCCATGGATCAAAAACCTCTTTGTCGGTTCCCCTTTACGCCGATAGAAAACCCGGTTGAAACGAACAAGCGGTTTGTTTTGCTGATGCCTGTTTCACATTATAATGGCTTTCAGCTTCGATCCGCAATACTTTTCTTGCGTTTGACAACGACCCTTTGACATGTTACGAGTGCTTTTTTTCATCAAGGGATGTTTTTCATTCCTGAATCCTTCAATAATATAAGTTTTATGGAAAACCCTGAAAATTACGACTTATCCGCATTTGATCGAGCGCATATCTGGCATCCCTACACCTCTATGCGAGACCCGCTTCCCGTGTATCCGGTTGCCGCCGCCGAGGGGGTGTACCTTATTTTGGAAGACGGCCGCCGTCTTGTAGACGGTATGAGCTCGTGGTGGGCCGCTATCCATGGGTATAATCATCCGGTACTGAACGAGGCGGTGTGTACTCAACTGGAAAAAATGGCGCATGTCATGTTCGGGGGGTTGACCCATAGGCCGGCAGTTGAGCTGGCCGGTCTTCTGGTGGATCTGACGCCTGAACCGCTCCAACAGGTGTTTTTCAGCGATTCCGGTTCCGTCTCCGTTGAGGTGGCCATCAAAATGGCGGTTCAATACTGGCAGGCCAGGGGGCGGCCCCGGAAGCACCGGCTTTTGACTGTGCGATCGGGGTATCACGGTGATACCTTCGGCGCTATGGCCGTGTGTGATCCGGAAAACGGCATGCACGGGATTTTCGAAGGCATTCTGGCAAAACATTATTTTGCGGATGCGCCCGGGTGCGGGGTTGACGACCCGTGGGATGAAGCGGATATCCAGAGTCTCAAAACCATTCTTGAACAGCACCACGGAGACATTGCGGCCATTATTATGGAACCTGTCGTTCAAGGGGCTGGGGGTATGCGGTTTTATTCACCCCACTACCTGCGGCGGGTTTGGGCGCTTTCCCGTGAGTTTGATGTGCGTCTCATCCTGGATGAAATCGCCACCGGTTTTGGACGCACCGGCACCATGTTCGCCTGTGAAAAGGCGGGTATTTCCCCGGATATCATGTGTGTGGGAAAAGCGTTGACCGGTGGATACATGACCCTTGCGGCTACCCTGACCACCCGAGACATCAGCGATGGCATTTCTTCAGCCGATCCTGGTATATTCATGCATGGTCCCACCTTCATGGCCAATCCCCTCGCCTGTGCCGTGGGATCAGCGAGCCTCAAGCTCCTGTTGGCCTCTCCCTGGCAAGAGATGGTCACCCGAATCGAGGCTCAGCTTAAAGCGGAGCTACTGCCCCTTAAAAAGCTGCCATGGGTTGCCGATGTGCGCGTCTTGGGTGCCATCGGCGTGGTTGAGTTGAATCATGCGGTGAATATGGCCGAAATTCAGCGGAAATTTGTGGAAAAAGGGGTCTGGATCAGGCCCTTTGGAAAACTGGTGTATACCATGCCGCCCTATATTATTGATCAGGTCCAGTTGGCGCGGGTGACCGGGGCCATGATAGAAGTCATTGGGCTGGAAGACCCATGACAAAATATCAATTTATAGAGGAAGAATTGTATCGACGCCAGCAGCAATCGCACCTCAGGCAGTTGCAGACCGTAATCCCTCTTGAGGGGGCGGATGTTCGCATTGGAAATCAAAAGGTCGTGAACTTCTGTTCCAATGATTATCTGGGTCTTTCAAAACATCCCTTGCTTATCAAAAGAGCCGTTGAATTTGCCGAGCGTTATGGCACTGGCGCCACGGCATCGCGCCTGATTTGCGGTACTTACGACTGTTTTCAGTCTGTGGAGAAAAAACTGGCAACCTTGAAAGGGACGGAAGCCGCGCTGATCCTTAATTCGGGATTTCAGGCCAATGTGTCCATTCTGCCAACATTGGCCGACCGGCAGACGCTGATTTTGTCGGATCAATTGAATCACAGCAGTATCATTCAAGGCATATTGCTCTCTCGCTGCCATGTGCTTCGGTTCAGACATAATGATCTGGCGCACCTGGAAGAGCTCCTCGAAAAAAATATCGACAAGGGCCCCTGTTTTAATTCCACGAGGGCACGGCGTATGATTGTCACCGAATCCGTGTTCAGCATGGATGGCGATCAGAGTGATATTGGGCGTCTGGTTGATCTCGCCCGCGCCTTTGATGCCTTCCTGGTGGTGGATGAGGCCCATGCCACCGGCGTTCTAGGCCCCGGGGGCATGGGGCTTTGCTGTGGCAAGGGCGTGGATTTAACCATTGGCACCTTCGGAAAGGCATGCGGTTCCTTCGGGGCGTATGTGGCATGTTCCCGTAAGCTTCGGGATTACCTGGTGAACTGTTGTGCGGGGTTTATCTACTCAACGGCCATGCCGCCGTCGGTGATCGGTTCCATTGATGCCGCCCTCGATCTTATTCCCGGCATGGGTGAAGAACGAAAAGCACTCCATGCCAAAGCAGACCTTTTGAGGTTGCGCCTGCAAAATTTGGGATGGCGAACCGGAGCGTCCAATACGCAGATTATTCCGGTTATGGTGGGTGGTGAGACGGAGGCCCTGGCCCTTTCAGACCATCTAAAAAGCAATGGGGTGCTGGCCAGCGCAATTCGTCCGCCTACTGTGCCCGAAGGTCAGTCAAGAATCCGTCTGGCCCTTTCCGCCCATCATACGATGGAACATCTGGAATATCTCATTCAACTGTTTGAAGAAAGGCATTTTCATGGGAACCATTGACATGCCCCCCCGAATATTTGTCGCAGGCACCGGCACCGGCGTGGGTAAAACCATGGTGAGTGCTATCCTGGTGGCGGGTCTTTCGGCCCGATACTGGAAGCCGGTCCAGAGTGGTCTTTTGGAGGAAACGGATACGGCGTGGGTGCGGGAAAAAACCGGATTGCCATCGAATCATTTTTATCCTGAAACCTATCAATTTCGGTTTCCCCTGTCTCCCCATGTCTCGGCGGAAAAGGATGGCATTCATATTGATCTCGAACGAATGAGCCTTCCCCAAACTGCCGGAGGATATCTTGTTGTGGAAGGCGCGGGGGGCATTATGGTCCCACTGAACGACCATCACCTGATGCTGGATCTCATGAAAAAGCTTCAACTGCCGATTCTGCTGGTTGCAAAAAGTGGTCTCGGTACCATCAACCATACGTTGTTGTCACTGGAGATGTTGAAACAGCATGGTCTGCCGGTTTGGGGGGTGGTCATGAACGGTCCTGTAAACGCAGACAACCGAAAGGCCATTGAACATTACGGAAATACAGCGGTTCGCGCTGAAATTGAACCTTTGGAGTGCATTGACGGGGCGACGTTAAAGGACGTCTTTCGCCGATGTTTTGGGGCCATCAATCATGGATAGAAAAAAAGAACTGAATACTTTAACCGAGAATATTCTGGCGGGAAAACCGATTGGCATCGAGGCGTACAGGATTATTGTGGATATGCCGCCGCGCGATGTTCCCATGCTCATGGCGGGAGCGGACCGGATTCGCAACGCGCATTTTGGCTCCGAAATTCACTTGTGTACCATCTGTAACGGCAAATCGGGAAAGTGCAGCGAAGATTGCGCCTTTTGTTCTCAGTCGGCATCTTCAAAGACAACGGCGGACGTTTATCCCCTGTTGAACCGGGAAAAGCTCATGGCCGGCGGCGAACATGTCTCTGAAACGCCCATTAACCGATATGCCGTTGTGACCAGCGGGAGAGGCTTGCCGTCCCATGAGGTGGCATCTGTTGCGCAAGCCCTTGGCGCCCTGGATTCGGATAGGATCAAGACCTGCGCTTCCCTGGGCATTCTGGGTCCCGAGGATCTTCGGGTGTTAAAGAAAGCGGGGGTAACCCGATACCATCACAATTTGGAAACCGCTAAGAGCCATTTTGCCAACATGTGCGGTACACACACCTATGAGGACCGGGTGAAGTGTGTTTTGAATGCAAAAAGAGAGGGCCTTTCCGTGTGCTCGGGCGGTATCTTCGGCATCGGGGAGACGGATGAACAGGTCCTTGAACTGGCGTTGACCCTGAAAGACTTGGCGGTGGATGCCGTTCCCCTTAATTTTCTCACGCCCATTGAGGGAACGCCCATGGCGCATTATCCAAAGGTTTCCCCCTTGCGGTGTCTCAAAATCATATCGCTTTTTCGGTATGTTCTGCCGGATACCTCTATTTTCGTTTGCGGCGGCAGAGAAGCCAGCCTGGGGGATCATCATTCACAGATTTTCGAGGCGGGCGCCAACGGTATGATGACCGGCCATTACCTCACCACCGATGGGCGCACCCTCCAAAAGGATCTGGAAATGCTGGACAGGCTGGGATTGAAGGCTATGGAGAAGTATTCCGGTTAACCTCGAAAAGGGATATGGCAATGAATGATCAGAAATGCACCAGGATGTTTTATGCTCGGGGGATTTTCCTTTCGGCAATTCTCCTGATTTTTTCTTTTTCCGGGATCGTTTATTCTGCGGCTCCTGCGTTATCCGGAAATACTGCCGTCACGCCTGCCTTCGCGCCCCCGTGCAGTTCAAACGGTACGTGCCGGGAACTGGATTCCTGCGCCGATGCCGACTTTGGACAATGTAAGGCCTTTAACGCGATGGTGGGTTTGCGGCGGGTGATCGCGGGTTCTTTCGGGACACTGGGCTTTCGAGCGCAGATGGTGAACACCGAAAATGGAAAACCGGTTTCGCTCTGGCACGATGTGCCCCTGGTGGTTAAAGACGATGAAAAGGGTCTGGTGGTGAACGCATTTTTCGAAATCAGCCGCGGGACCTCAGCCAAGGTCGAATTGAACAAATGGGAGCCCCACAACCCCATGTGGCAGGACCGCAAAAAGGTGAAGAACCAGGATTTCAAATGCCCCCGGTATTATGCCTGGTCCCCCGCGCCGGGGAATTACGGGGCGCTGCCCCGTACCTGGGAAAACGTCCTGGAAGACGATCCCATCACCGGATTCCCGGGGGATACGGATCCCATTGATGTTATCGATGTGGGTTCCGCGCCATGCCCCTTGGGACTGGTGTATCAGGTCAAAGTAATTGGTGCGCTGGGAATGATTGACGGGACGGATCTTGAGACCGATTGGAAAATCTTCGTGATCAACATCAAGGATCCAAGGGCTGAAAAAATAAACGATATTTCGGATGTACCTCAGGAAACCCGGGATCAATGGGGGATTTTCTGGCGGTTTTACAAAACGGCAAAGGGCTTAAACGAGAATTTCTTTTATGATCCGAAATCCGCCAAAAAGGTTAATGCCGATCCGGTCTGGCTGGGGGCAAAGGAGGCGCGGAAGATTGTGCTGAACTCGGCGGCCGCTTATCAAAAGCTCGTGGGGGAATGCCTCAACCGGA
>JAFCZI010000157.1 GCA_019314425.1 Deltaproteobacteria bacterium
CACACCAAAAATTTCATCTTGTCGCATGCCGGAATAAAGAGCAAATTCTACCAAATCCCTGAGAAACTTTTTTCGTTGACGTCTGTTGTCGCATTCATCGAGTAAACGCGCCTCTTCCTGTGGTGTTAAGACCCACATCCTTTCGTTGTCCTCGGATAACTGTTTAACCTTGGAAACCGGGTTGGTTTGGAGGTATCCCCATTGAACAGCGATGTTCATCATATTCCGCAAACATGCCACATCCCGATTGACCGTGGCCGGTGAAGCGCCGTTGTCCCTACGATCTTTCTTGTATTGTTCAACCGAGCATGTTCAAGGTACTTCTCAGCAAAGGTCTCAAATTTGATCTTCCTTGCCTTCTGGTGATGTTTTCCTTCCCTTACTTCGATTTTGAATTTCACTTCGCGTTCCTTGGCAACTGTCTTACTGATACCCCGCCCCAGGGACTTTTTATAACGGATTCCTTCATGGTAAAACTCCGTTGTCCAATTACCAGTTCTTTGATACATGTAAGACTCTCCCCTGCCCCTGCCATAATACTCAGGAAACCGGGTAGGGTTCCCGGTGTTCGCTGATCAGGCTATCCTGAGCATGTTTTACCGTCAAAATCGCTGAAAACGGGCGGTTCTGTCAAGAAAAAGTTGTTGAATGTCGTTTTTCGTGATAAGATCCCCCTGTATTCTCAATGGGGTGAAGGCGCTCTTCTGGTCCCCGCTGGGGTGGATGGAACGGACGCCCGGAATCTGTCCCCGTTCATTTTCAGTTTGGATCTTCCGCTCCCACATTGGAATAGCGACCAGATTTCCCTTGTGCATAGGCAGTGACACTAGCGCCGTCCTGTTCACCGGGGATCCAAAACCTTGATTGCTTTGGCCCGAGACCGCGTTAGGGGTGCCTTCAACAATGGCATGAGGAAAGTTCGCGTCCTCCCAAAGCAATCCACCCGCCACACAGGAAAACATCATGGCCCTTGAATACATGGAATATGAAGACTCACCGTTCGTGTTTGACCGTAAGACATGGGAGCTGTTTTCCATGGGAGGCGCCCACAGATCCAAATGGCGCAAGGTGGAAGACTCCGATAGCTGCGTCCACCTCCAGTTCCAGGCTTGTGAGATATCAGAGTTCGAGGCAAAAGCATTGGCTGAAGCCCTTGCCCGGGAACGGGCTGAGGATGAACGCGCGATGTCGGCATAACCTGGCCTTCAGGCCCATGGTTGGCGTCCGCGCATTTCTAACCCCTTTTTCCCGGTTATTCAAAGGGCATTTCCTCACACCCCATGGTACTCTATAGAACATTGTCGTTTTTGACAATCCAAACACAGTTTTCATATTTTCGCATGAAATCACAATATTCCCCATTAATGGCAAGGGTTTAAGGAATTTTGAGGCTTTTTTTTCGATTGTCGTTTTTGACAATCCAAATCCCACCAGATCAAGTTTGGATTGTCGTTTTTGACACCGATGATTGAACTTTTCCTTCCATAGACATTTCCCTTTTGGAACCCTCGCCCCTGCCTATTATCCTTCGATCTTTTGGCGGGAATGAAGTTCTCTGTACCAAAAAGAAGCCATCTGTCAGAGATTGCATAAAGGGATTTATCACCCTTCTTGCCACCGCCGCCTGAATGAGAAATATCCAGGAAACCATGTTCAATGAGGGTGTCAATTGCCCGCATGAAGGTTGCCCGTGGAAGCCCCCTCTTCTCAGCCTCAGAATAGGTATACTCAAGCTCCCCATTGTTCAGGATCACCCGTTCCCGCTTCCGTCCGGATTTCGGCTTATGGGTTTTCACCCGGCATTTCATCAGGAAATCAAAATACACGGTCTTTGCCGTTCCGTTTAATTGCCGGAAAGCGGCTGATCGTAAGAGTTCCCTTTCAATGACGATGATGTCAGACATTCATTTCCTTCAGCCTGGTCGGTTTCCCTTTGGCTTTTGTCATTGGAGAGAAACGCTACTTAGGATATGCCACTACTGACCGTTCATCTCTCCAATGGGTTCTACCGCTCAGGCCCCAGGGACCCGGCGAAAGGCCCGGGCCCCAAAGGTCGTAGGCCATGCCGTTAGGGGTTAATCCCCTCTCACCTTATGGATTGCATCCCATAACACCCTCGCAGGATTCAAACCAACAATTCCGCATTCAATAGAGCCTTCAATGAGATTTGGGATGCCCTGTTTCCTTAATTCTTCAATGTTAACGTTTCCACCAGTGGCTTTGTTTTCTTCATTGCCCTTTTCCCAATATTCATTGGCGTCTTTTTCAAAAAGATTGCATAGGTCTTCCACCACGCTAACAGCGACCGGCCACTGTTCGGCATCATCTCCGCTGCTTTCCATCGTGAATCTGAGTTTGTCCAAGAAAGACGCTTGTGCATTCAAAATATCAAAAAGTAAATCGCTGCTGACTGCCCCCCCCGCTTGAAGGCATCTAACACATACACCTCTTCATTTCTATCCTGTTCGCTCATGATACTCCCTCCCGTTTCCTTAAATTCTTGACCCTCGATGTCAGGGCCTCATAATCCGTTTTGATTGCCCGTACCACCCCTGATATCCGCATGACGGCCTGGTCGTGAAGCATCTCAGCAACCCCGCGCATTTCCGCAGCGCAATCAAACATTCTCCGGATCTCCGCAAGCTGATTCATGCGCGGGATCTGGGTCGGTTTTTCTTTCATGGTGTGGGTTCCTTTACGCTGATTTCTTCTTCGTAAATGGCCAAAACATCTTTGATAAGTCCAACGGCCAGCGTAAAGGATTCCCCGGTGCCGTTGTCGTTATCAAATGCCGCATTAACCAGAAAATCAACTCTCTCAATACAGTGGTCGGCTATGTCATTCATGACGTGACCTCCTTTTCCTCAGCCAACGGTTTACAGACAACACCTATCGGCATCCCACCATCGTAAATAGGGCAACTCCGCACCGGCGTGTCAATATAGATTACACCCACGTTTTCCACGATTAAATCATAGGCTTTGTTCAGAATAGCATTGCTGTGATCTGTAAGGTTTTGGGCCAAAAAACCGAACTTTCCAAAGTCGTCATCATCAAGCATTTCAATAAGCGCCTCAAAACGATTCATGGTTGTACTGATCATTTCAGCAAGCGTTACCCGATAAGTTTCCGCTTCCCATCCATGTTTGGTCATGTAAACCGGGTGGTGTTCATCATCCTTGACAATCCTCAACTTTTCTTCGCTCATGACGTGGCCTCCTGTTCTTGAATTATTCCTATCCGACCATCCACCTTTTGCGCTATCTCAAGAATTTCATCTACGATGGAATGCAAGAGAACGCCAACGCCAATAAACCCGCTTAAATCCAGTCTCTCCCGATCTCCGTCGGCGGCACAATCGAAGAGTTGAGACAGGGCGGCCAGCTTGTTGACAGGCGAAAGCATTTCACGTTCGACATTAACTTCTTCGGGTGTACGTTCCGGTGTGGTGTGATCTTTCATGGTGGACCTCCTCAAATAAGGGTTTAAAGATCCGCCTTTGCACATAAAAAAAGGCGGGCTGCACGTGGTTGATAGACCGGCCCAAAAGGCAAACCGGCGAGCCCGAAGGCTCCCACGTACAGCCCGCCAGAAGGATCACACGGGCACAAAAAAAGCGCCATGTGTGAAACTGATAGGCGCTTGCACGCCTTTTGGATATTCCGGCTATCAACCCGGGCCGTGGATTTTGCCACGACGGTTACGAGGATAGCAGTTCACGGGGGGGTTCGTCAAGGGGTTTTTTGATTTTACTCTTTGAAGGGTATGCAGGTGAATTCGGTTGACATCACACTATATCGTTACTACGATAAAATCATGCAATACGAATGGGACGAAAGCAAGGACATAGCGAACCAGGTGAAACACGGCATCAATTTCGGTAAGGCGGAAAAATTCTGTTGGGATACCGCCATAGAAACTATTGATGATCGATCCGACTACGGTGAGGAAAGATGGGTTGCCATGGGATTGATCGGTGTCCGGCTTCACGTCATGATTTATACCCTGCGGGAAAACAACATCCGAATTATCAGCCTGCGTAAGGCAAATAAGAGGGAGGTGGAATATTATGAGAAAATTTGATGTATCCAAGGAAGATCTCAAGGAAGTCGAATCGCCGCCTTTGTCGGATGCTATCCTTGGCCGTATGCGGCCGGTTGCCGAAACACACCCGGAGATCCCGCCACGGGTTCGGGGGGCACAAAAAGCGCCTACAAGGAAATCAACCACTATTCGGCTGAATGCTGATGTGCTTGATTTCTTCAAGGCCCAGGGTAAGGGATGGCAAACCAAAATCAATGACGTCCTTCAGGATTATGTGGAATCGGCCCGAGGATAATGCGTTTTTGGCACAAAAAAACCGCCCGAAGGCGGTTTGATAAGAGGATAGATTTTTTTTTGGGATTATTTTTGGCCGGTATGGTATTTATCAACGTCAGGCTTGACAGGATAGGGCAGGGTTGCGCGTTCCCTGTTCCCCGTGTGTAGTTTCCATGCGATTTTTCGAGAACCGCGTTACGATAATCAAATGGGAAGGTTGTTTTCCGGCGGCCATCATGACGGCAAGCGCTTTGTGATGATTACACGTGCCTTTCTCGCCCATCGCGGCCTCGTTTTTTTGACTGGGTAACTCGTATGTTCCACAGGGTCGTATATGAATTGTTTACCACTGGGGGCTGTCATCAGGCTTTTAACAGGTATGTCATTTTCGGCCATAAGCTGTTCTATCATTGTTCCTTCGCCCTGCGAAGCCCGCAAGCTGTCAACGATCATCATTTGATTGACTACAAATTCACTTATGGCGTAGTTCTGGTAATCATAGCATAGGCGTAGCGCTCGCCCGCCTATTGGTGTATCCATCCCGATTTTCCTGAGTTCATCCATTGTTGTGAAATAATCCTTCATTTCGTATTTTGCCCCATCGTATCGCTTGTCTATCGGAAAGACAGTCATAAACTCCTTTGGTGTCAAGGTCCCGATAAGCGTATTGGTTAATGCCATTAAATCAAAAATGGCTGCGGTTTCCTCATGGGTCGGATCACTTCGGTGAAAACAAACCATATTCAGGTATTTTACACCAAAAAGAATGAGTCCTTTTCTGGTCTGCAAATCGCCTTTGCCGGAACTGGATTTTGAAACAACAATTCTCCTGTAAATTTGAAGGTAATTCGGTTTTTGTTTCACGATTTTAGCAGGTACAAGTTTTAAAGTTGCCATTCTTTTCCTTTCGTACTGCCTCCGGATAGTTTCGGTATCAGGCCGGCTATTTTGTGCGTAGGCGCTTGATGGTCTTTTCGGCATCCATGCCGTTTCAGTGGTAAAAGATCGGCTGAAAATTAAGCCGATCTGCGTCCTGGCGGGCTGATTCGGGGAACGGCGATTGGGGGCGTTCTAATGGCTTGACTTTTTCAGATACGGGATCTATCCTTGAATCATTCCCCCGGTCGTGCGGTGCCTCGCCCACCCCAGAAGACTCCGGAAGGGAAACCAACTTAGGCGAGGAGGGTTGGTTTATTTTTTTTGGTTTGATCAGCAACCTTGATCACAAAAACCGCCTGAAACAACCGGATGATTCCCGGCATGTCACCTTCACTGATCGCGAACATATCAACTGCCTCATATTCCCTACACCCATCACACGGGACTTTCGGGTTGCTTGCCAGTGCAGCCTTCCCCAGGCATTCCAGGTATTGGTTACAGTCATACCGCCGCATCGGCCTTTTTTCGGCTACCGAAAGACGTTTTTCCTTTATGCCCGGCTTCAAAATCGCCACGCTGTTGGCTGTTCTCTGGTTCGCCCTTGTCCCGACATGCGGTTTCCCTTGATCGGCCAGCATAG
>JAFCZI010000158.1 GCA_019314425.1 Deltaproteobacteria bacterium
ACCTTTTTTCGGTTGATCCCATCAGAATTTTGCTGAGGGGTGGGTAGCGCATTCTCGACATCAGATTGATCTGCTTACCCTTCCCTCCCGCTTCTGTAAGTGGCGTATGCGGGGGGCGGCGCTTTACTTTTTTAAAAAAATCCCTTGCCTGGAAGATTACGACGGTCTGATCCTCAGTGATCTCATGAGCCTGTCCGATTTCCGGTCCCTTGCGGGCACATGTTGCCCCCCGGCCCTGGTTTATTTTCATGAAAGTCAGATTACTTATCCCCTGGCACCCGGAGAGGCCATGGATGTTCATTTCGGTTTTACCGATATGACCACGGCACTTGCCGCGAAGCGTATCCTGTTTAATTCGCAAACCCATTTCGATGCCTTTTTTTCAAAGCTTCCCCAGTTCTTGAAAATGATGCCCGATTACAGGCCGACCTGGGTGGTGGATGAGATTCGTTCCCGGGCCGGGGTGCTGCATCCCGGATGCCGACTCTCTCCGGTGAACCCTTCGGCCCCGGTCCGTTCAGAACCACCGCTGGTTATCTGGAATCACCGGTGGGAGTTTGATAAGAACCCGAAAGATTTTTTTCTGGCCCTGGATGAGATGGTGAAACGGGGGCTCGATTTTCGTCTGGCCCTTCTGGGAGAGAACTTTCAGAATTGCCCGAAAGACTTTACTGCCGCCCGAAAACGATATGGAAGAAGGATTGTCCATTATGGCTATGAGCCATCAAGACCCGCCTATGAAGCGTGGCTGAAAGAAGGGACGGTGGTTGTCAGTACTGCCTGGCAGGAAAATTTCGGTATTTCTATGGTGGAAGCCATCAGTGCCAGCTGTATTCCGTTATTGCCTCACCGGCTGTCCTATCCCGAGATTATTCCCGAATCTTTTCACGGGGATTTTCTCTACAAAAATCAGGAGGACCTGGTTGAGAAACTGGCGCGTGTGCTCTCCGGGACCTCTGGTTCGGAAAGAAAAATTGAAAAACTTTCCCTGAAAATGAAACGCTTTTCCTGGCATCACATGATTCCGCGCTACGATGATGAACTGAAAAACCTGGTTATTGCCCAAGGTACTAAAATGAAATCTTAATTGGGTTTCATCCATTTATATCCTTGTTTTTTCCATTGTTTTCCCTTAAGAAAACGGGAAGGCAGAAATTGTTATCTGCAAGGGTTAAGGACCGAATTGAGTGGGAGGACTTCGCTGAGCTTTCCCGGGAAAGTTATCGATGGTTACCTTGAGAACGTTGCCCGGCTTAAGGATAGAGAATGAATGAAGAAATCAGTATTTTTTTGAGGAAGCAGGCAAAGGAACGTTTCCTCAGATATGTGCGAATCAATACGCAATCCGATCCCGAGTCCGGGATGCATCCCTCTTCGGAAGGGCAATGGGTTTTAGGCCGACTGTTGCGGGAAGAACTCCTTGAACTGGGGTTGATGGATGTTGAACTCGACGCCCATTGCTATGGTTACGCTTCTCTGCCGCCTTCGACAGGTTTTGTCGGACCCGCCATTACATTTTGTTCCCATCTCGACACCTCTCCATCAGCGTCAGGCGCCGATGTAACACCGATGGTGATTGAAGATTATGATGGCGGAGATATTCAGTTCCCCGGGTCCGGAAAAATCCGTCTGACGGCTGCAGAATCGCCGGAACTGTTGCAGTTCATTGGCGAAACCCTCATTGTCAGCGACGGACGGACACTTCTGGGCGCCGACGACAAGGCGGGTATCGCCGAGATTATGGCGGCCCTCTGCGCGTTTAAAGCTTTTCCCACACTGCCCCATCCGGAACTTCGAATCGTTTTTACCCCTGATGAAGAGATTGGCGCCGGTACGGATTTCATCCAAATGAAACGGATGGGTGAATTTGCCTACACCATGGATGGGGGCATGATGGGGGAAATTGAACAGGAATGCTTTGACGCATGGGGCCTGAACCTGATTTTCAATGGACATAATATTCATCCCGGGTATGCCAAAAACAAAATGATCAATGCGGCAGCTTTGGCAGCCCGTTTCATCGCGGCACTGCCTGAATGGGAAAGCCCCGAACATACTGAGGACCGTGAAGGGTTCTATCATGTGACCCAAATAACAGGCGATGAGACTTTGGCAACGGTTAAATTGATCATTCGGGATTTTGATCGAGCGGAAAATAATCGCCGAATGGATTACCTGAAACAATTATCACGGATATTTGAACAGCGTTACGTTGGGCTGGAGATCAATATCAGTGCCAGAGATCAATACCAGAACATGAAGGAGGTTCTGCGCCGGTATCCTGAGGTGGTGGATAAGGCCAAAACAGCCATCAAGACCTCGGATGTTGATGTCCGGGAGAATCCCATAAGGGGGGGGACGGACGGGGCGCGACTTTGTTTTATGGGCGTTCCCACCCCCAATATATTCACGGGTGCCATGATGGTTCACTCAAAAACTGAATGGATTCCAGTGGTTGCGCTTGAAAAGGCAGCAGAAGTGGTCGTGCGATTATGTGGACTGTGGCGTAAAGTATGAAAGAATATTTACGAAAAACGCACTTTATTTATAAATTGGTTAAAAAAAGCTTGATTTTTTCAAAAATCATGCTAAGTTACACCCACTATTAATTTTCCGCCCCTAGCTCGTGGACTGGCTTCGTTGTCGAACGGAATTCCATTTTCAAAGTGGCAGTCGCAAGTATGGTAGTGTGGATTTATTCAGAAGGAAAAGGAGATGTCACTATGGCTAATGGGACTGTGAAGTGGTTCAGCGATCAAAAAGGTTTTGGTTTTATCGAGCAAGAGGACGGCCCGGACGTGTTTGTTCATCATTCTGCAATCCTCATGGAAGGGTTTAAGTCCCTTAACGAGGGAGATCAGGTCACTTTTGATATTGAGCAGGGACAGAAAGGTCCCGCTGCTGCAAATGTTAAGGTAGCATAACATAGCATAAAACTATTTTTTTGATGATCAGGGGCGCTCTTTCGTAATATCGGGGGAGCGCCCTTTCTATTTTTTAGAGAAGTTACATCATGAGAATTCTGGTCGTTGAAGATGATCGCAAAATTGCCTCCTTTATCGCAAATGGTTTGAAGGAAGCCGGATTTGCGGTGGATGTGGCCCTTGACGGTGTGGACGGCCTTCACCTGGGGGAGACCGAACCCTATGACGCGGCTGTAGTGGATATTATGTTGCCGGGGCTTGACGGGTTGTCCCTCATTGAGCGGCTTCGTCAGAAAAAGATCACCACCCCCGTGATTATTCTCAGTGCAAAACGGTCAGTGGACGATCGGGTCAAAGGGCTTCAAACCGGTGGGGATGACTACATGACCAAACCGTTTTCATTCTCCGAACTCCTGGCCCGCATTCATGCCCTGATTCGCAGGTCCACCCGTGTGGCGGAACCGTCTACACTTCATGCCGGGGACCTGACACTGGATCTTCTGACAAGGGAGGTGGAACGGGGAAAAGAAGAAATCAGCCTCCCTTCCCGTGAATTTGCTCTTCTGGAGCACCTGGTCCGCAACAAGGGCCGTATTGTTTCCAAAACGTCCATCCTGGAGCATGTCTACGACTACAGCTTTGATCCACAGACCAATGTGGTGGATGTGCTGGTCTGCCGTGTGCGGAATAAAATCGACAAGAACTTTGATCAAAAACTGATTCATACGGTGCGTGGGATGGGTTATGTTCTCAAAGAGCAGTAGCCGGGCAGGGCTGACCTTCAGCCTGAAACTGAGCGTTATGTATGCGCTTTTTTTTGTCGTTGCTTCGGGCGGACTCTTTGTGGTGGCCTATTATCTTATCGGCAACCTGGTTGAACAGCGAGAGAGGGAGATTGTCAAGGACCGGATTCTGGAATACCAGGCCTGGTATGAGGAGGGGGGGATCCGGGCGCTCAAGGCCCGCTTTGATGAACAGGCCAATCCTGAGGGGGATATTTTTTTCGTTCGTATCGTGGGGCCTCTGAACCAGGTCCTGTTTGTCAAATTCCCCCCTGGATCTGAAAGGCTGGATCCGCGTCGTTTAGGAACGATCCAGCCGGGCAAAAAAGATTTCTGGCTGTCATTGGAAGGACCCGCCGAAAAAGGGGCCTGGACCGTGGGCATGGCGCCTTTGCCCGGCGGCATCACCCTTCAGGTGGGGAAGAGTTCAGCTCGAAGCCGGGAATTCCTTTCCTATTTCAGAACCGTCTTCATTATATTTATGATTCCCATTTTTCTTCTGGGGGTTATCGGCGGGGGGATGGTTGCCTTTCGCGCCATCAAACCCATCCGGAATCTGATTGAGACCGTCAAGGACATCCTTAAAACCGGGGAAATGAGCCTCCGCGTTCCGGTTCGCCGGGAGCGGGGGGAGATGGATGAACTGGTGGGGCTTTTCAACCGCATGCTGGATAAGAATGACCTTCTGATCCTGGCCATGCACAACTCCCTGGACAATGTGGCCCATGATTTGAGAACGCCCATGACACGCCTTCGGAGTGTGGCGGAGTTCGCCCTCCAGGATCCTGAAAACCGGGAAGCCTGTCAGGAAGCCCTCGCCGACTGCATGGAAGAATCAGAACGGGTGCTGACCATGCTCAATACCCTGATGGATGTGGCGGAAGCGGAAACTGGGGCCATGCGCCTGGAGAAAATTTCGTTGTCGGTGTCGGATGTGATCCGCGATGTGGTGGATCTCTATGAAATTGTGGCGGAAGAACAGAATACCCGGGTGGTTGTGAATTTGCCTGAAACGCTCACGATCCATGCCGATCGAACACGCCTCCAGCAGGTTCTGGCCAATTTGCTGGACAATGCACTGAAATACGGGGGCCTAGGTGGAACCGTGAAGATCGACGCTCGTGAAGCCGGTCCGGATATTGTTATTTCGGTGTCCGATGAAGGCATGGGGATCGCTGAAAATGAGGTTCCCAGGATATGGGAGCGCTTGTATCGCGGTGATCTCAGCCGCTCTAAGCGCGGTTTGGGGTTGGGGCTCAGTTTTGTAAAAGCCATTGTGGAGGCCCATGGAGGCACGGTTCATGTGGAGAGCCGCTTGAAGGAAGGGTCCACTTTCATTGTCAAACTGCCGCGATCAGAGGAAAAACCATAGTATTTTGAGGATTACAATTTGAGCCTGACGCCGAAATCGGGAAAATTGGCGATTTGTGGATGGGCACTGGGTTAATAGAGACCCGTTACAATTTGTATTTTTTCGTCCAGCTTATTGATAAGATCCTGGGAAATGGAACCCATCTTTGATTTGCTCAAACGCTTTTTGTCTACACATCTCAGTTGAAAGACCTTTAATTTTGAGTCATGTTGGAGGTTTGAAGTCCCTTTAGGAAGGAAAATCTCGTGAAAATGAATTTTTTTACCTTGAACCTTTGTAATAGGCGCAACGATTACCAAAGGCCCGCTTCGGTTAGCGACATTTGGGGAGATAATAACACAGGGGCGGGTTTTCTTTATTTCGGCGCCGATGGTTGGATCCAGATTGATCCAATAGATATCACCCCTTTGCGGTGACTTCATTTCCAGCCCTCCAGAGCGATTGTCCCCCATTCTTCATTGACAGAGCGGTCTTCAGATTCTGCCTCAGAACATGCTTCGGCTAATTTTGCATCTATGACTCTTCGCCTTAACTCTTTCAGGTATCTTTTGCATGCTTGATCTAAAAAGTCTTTCCTTGTTTTAAAAGGGTTGAACGCGTCTATTTCCTCAAGTAAGCTCCTTTCAAACAATACTGTGGTTTTTACTCCAGGGCTTCTCACTCTATAATTCGGTTCCATGAATTACCTCCTATGACCCATCCAAATATACTTCTTTTTATACCTCTTATTGGCCACCTGTCAAGATTCT
>JAFCZI010000010.1 GCA_019314425.1 Deltaproteobacteria bacterium
ATTGGTCTACACCGATGAGTATGCCATTTATAACCGGTTGGATGAATGGGGTTACGACCATGAAAGCGTGAATCATGGGGCCGGTGAATATGCCAGAGACGACGATGGAGACGGATTTTGTGAAGTCCATGTGAATATAATGGAAGGCTTCTGGTCATTACTCCGAAGCTGGATTCGTCCACATCGGGGTTTTTGAATTCGTTCATAATGCTGGTAAACGAGGAAAATCCCTGCTTCACTCACTCATTGAGGTGATGATCAAGTAAGACCCCAAAACGCGACATGAGCCAAAGGTTTTTGTGAAAACAGTACGTTCTAGTGCAATAGCAACCAAAATTTATCTTTCAGAAAGAGGAGGAAAACATGACTTATTCAATAGCGTTAGCTGGAAAAGGGGGAACTGGCAAAACCACTACAGCGGGCATGCTGGTCAAATATTTGGTGGAGAGGGGAAAAACGCCTGTCTTAGCCGTCGATGCCGATGCCAATGCGAATCTTAATGAGGTGTTGGGTCTGGAGGAGGGGGAAACTCTCGGGGATGCTAGGGAAGATATGAAAACAGGTGTGTCACCCGGCATGACAAAAGATGTCTATATGGAGATGAAACTTCAGGAAGCCATTGTGGAATCAAAAGGCTTCGATCTGATTGTCATGGGACGTCCTGAAGGTTCCGGGTGTTATTGTGCGGCCAACACGCTTCTGACGCAATACCTGGAAAAGTTAATGAACAACTACCGTTGTCTGGTAATCGACAATGAAGCGGGCATGGAACATATCAGCCGACTTACCACCAACAATATTGACGTGCTTCTGGTGGTATCCGACGCCACAAGGCGAGGTTTACAGGCGGCGAATCGTATTGTGGAATTAGCAGATGCGCTTAAACTAAACATTGCCCGAAAAGTCGTCATGGTTAATCGTACCAGAGAAGGTCAATCCGAGGCTTTGGATGAGGCGCTCAGCCAATATAATCTGGATTTTATCGGCACCGTCCCTGAGGATTCAGAAGTTCAACAGTTTGACTTGGAAGGAAGACCGACCGTTGAGTTGCCCAATGAAAATGGAGCTGTCCAGGCGGCATACCGTATTTTTGATAAAATAGCACAATAAACACCCAATATATTGTATGTAATTTTTATTTTATACAATATATTGTGGTTTAAGATATTCGGTAAACCCTTTTAAATTACAGGCAAAAATCCCTTGACAATGCTTCGATAATCTTTTAGCTTGTGAAGATGACCTCGAAAGCGGAGGCATTTTTTTGTACTTACTATGCTAAATTTTTCACAAGTGAAATATTTACCCCTCGTTCATTGATGGAATGAATTGTTTTTTATTACCATCGTCTAACAGATGGTTTTTTTTATGAGGCCGTGGCAGTAAGTCACGATTGTGAACAAACTAAAGAATCCAAGAAGGAGGTATACAAAATTGGCCTTTGAGATTCCCGAACAGCCCTATTCTGGAAGAATAGGGGAAACAACACTTGGCGTTGGAGACGGCGCCGTTACCCTGGGTGGAGGCGATTCATACCCATTTCATCTCTTTGAAGGCAATATGCCCAATGCCCCGAAGATTGCAATGGAAGTCTGGGATTATGACCCCTCCGAAGAATGGCCTGAGGCTGCGATCGCACCTTTTAAGGATGTGATTGGTACCCCTGATGCGTGGGCCAAAAAATGCGTGGACGAGTACGGCGCCGATCTGATCGTACTCCAACTGAAGGGCACGGATCCAAACGGACTGGATCGAGCTGCTGACGAAACCGCGAAAATTGCCAAAAAAGTTTCCGATGCGGTGAATGTGCCCCTGGTTTTATGGGGAACCGCCAACAACACAAAGGACGAAGAGGTGTTGAAAAAGATCTCGGAAGCCTGCGATGGCAAGAACGTGGCCCTTGGACCGGTGGAAGAAGCAAACTACAAAGGTGTGGGCGCCAGCTCTCTCGGTTATGGGCAGACGATTGTTTCATCTTCCCCCATTGATGTGAACCTGGCCAAACAGCTCAATATTCTTCTGGGTAATCTGGGCGTTAACAACGACAAAATTATCGTTGATCCCACCACCGGCGGTCTTGGATACGGTATGGAATATTCATACTCGGTTATGGAACGGATTATGATGGCAGCCCTGACCCAGGAAGACGAAAAACTGCAGATTCCCATGATCTGCAATGTGGGCAATGAAATCTGGAAATGCAAGGAAGCCAAACAAAGCATTGAAGAAGCCCCGACGCTCGGTGATCCTGAAAAGCGAGGGATCATGATGGAGTCTGTGGCAGCTGTCTGTTACCTGCTGGCTGGTGCGTCCGTGGTTATTTTGCGCCACCCTGAAAGCGTTCGTTTGACCAAATCTTTTATCGAACTGCTCTCAAACGGCGGAACGGCGTCCAATGTGGCTGATATCTCCAAGGTTCTTGACCTTGAAAAAGCGGATCTCTTGGCGCTTTCTCCGGAACCCAATCTTGATTTCGGGGAACCGGAAGCCGAAAAGAAACCGGCAGCCAAGGCAGCAAAAAAGCCGGCAGCCAAAGCCGAAGTGAAAGCAGCGCTAAAGGCGGCGTCCGCACCCAAAGCGGAAGCGAAGTCGGCAGCCAAGGCTGAAGTAAAGGAGGCGCCAAAAGAGGATCCGGAAGCCAAGGTGAAATTGGAAGCGGAAGCCAAAGCCGAGGCCGAAGCCAAGACTAAATTGGAAGCGGAAGCCAAAGTGGTAGCGGAAGCCAAGGCCAAGGCCGACGCTGAGGCTAAAGTTAAGGCGGAAGCAGACGCCAAGGTCAAAGTCGAGGCCGAAGCGGCGGCAGCGGAAGTGGCCAAACGTGAGGCCGAGGAAGATGAGTTGAGGCGGAAAAGGGTAAAGGAGCAGGAAGAACGGCTTGCCAAGAAGGCATCGGGTGCTGCTGAGAAAAAGGTTTCCGTGACTGCCGCAAAAGTTACGAAAACCAGTAAACAAAAGACGGTAAGTAAGTTTAAAAAAATACGTAGATAACTTTTAGCAAATAACTTTTTATAAGAATTAGTTAACTTGTGTTTATTAACCCTTCAGTAAAAATAATATGAGGAGGAACCTCTAATGGTGGAAGAAAAACCGAAAGTAGCCAAGTTGGAAAAAAAGAAAAAAGTGGTTGATCCTGTAGCAGCCTCCATAGACGTTGCATCACAGGAAATGATAACGAGAGCAACGGAGCTGGGCATAGAAACGATTTTTGATCGGGCTCTGAGCATGAAACCCTGTAATATTGGAGTTCAGGGGACGTGCTGTAAAAACTGTTCCATGGGGCCTTGCCGTTTGCCGCTTCCCAAAGGGGGAATTGAAGGCAAAGATGAAAGAAAAGGTTTGTGCGGGGCCACGGCCAACACCATTGCCGCTCGTAACTTCGTCCGGATGATCGCCGGCGGTGCGGCGGCCCATTCAGATCATGGACGCGGTGTTGCCGAGGTTTTTTTGGCTGTAGCGCGGAAAGAAACGGACCTTTATAAAGTCAAGGATTTTGACAAACTTCTTGCTGTGGCAGGACACCTTGGCGTTGCAACCACCGTCGAAGTGGATGGTGAAGAGGTTGATAGGGATATGGACGAAATTGTCCTTGAAACTGCGGAAGTTGCTTTGGGTGAATGGGGTAAAACAGAGGGAGAACTTTTGTATGCGAAAAGAGCCCCTGAAGCCCGTTATGAACTATGGAAAAAACAGGGTGTTATTCCAAGAAATATAGACAGAGAAATTGTTGAGATCATGCACCGCACTCACATAGGCGTTGACCAGGATTACAAGAACCTCATGAAACAGGGAACCAGAGCAGCCATAGCCGACGGCTGGGGTGGATCAATGCTTGCTACTGATTTGCAGGATATCCTCTTTGGGACGCCTTATCCTGTTCAGTCAGAGGCAAACCTGGGCGTTATGAAGGAAGATCATGTCAATCTTATTATCCATGGTCATGAGCCCATTCTTTCAGAGATGATTGTAGCGGTTGCCGATACCGAGGAAATGATTGAGTATGCAAAAAAGAAGGGTGCAAAGGGTATTCAGCTAAGCGGTATTTGCTGTACGGCAAACGAGATGCTGCAGCGCCACGGTGTGCCGCTTTGTGGAACGTTTCTACAGCAGGAACTGGCCATTATCACCGGGGCCTGCGACGCCATGGTGGTGGATATTCAGTGTATCATGCAAAACATTGCAAATGTTGCAGAGTGTTTTCATACAAAAGTAATTACAACTCATCCCATTGCCAAGATGGAACAGGAAAGTGTAATTCATATTGAATTTGATGAACATCACGCCCTTGAGGATGCCAAGCGGATCGTTAAGATGGCCATCGATAACTTTGAAAACCGCAAGGCTGAAGTCATGATTCCGCAACATAAAGCGCCAGTGGTGGCGGGGTTTGGCGTGGAGTCCGTTGAATATCATCTCGGCGGCAGTTTCCGCGGTACTTACTACACCCTCAATGATAACATCATCAATGGTCGTATTCGCGGTGTGGCCGGCGTGGTGGGATGCAACAATGCACGAACCAGGCATAATGAAGGTCATTTGGCCGTTGTCAAGGAACTCATTAAAAATGATGTTCTTGTCTTAACCACCGGGTGCAATGCCATTGCCTGCGCTATGGAAGGCTTGCTGACGCCTGAATCCGCAGCTGTCTTTTGCGGCCCCGGACTTGCCGAAGTTTGTGAAACCGTCGGTATCCCTCCGGTCCTTCATCTTGGGTCCTGTGTCGATAACAGCCGTATTCTTCTCGCAGCAACGGAGGTGGTCAAAGCCGGCGGCCTTGGTAATGATATCAGTGAATGGCCTGTGGCGGGAAGTGCTCCGGAATGGATGAGCGAAAAGGCCATCAGCATCGGGCATTATTTTGTGGTGTCAGGTGTGTATACGGTGTTTGGCGTTACATTGCCCACGAGCGGCGCTCCGGTATTCCACGATTACATCACCAAGGAGTTTGAGAAAATGTATGGCGGCATGTGGGATGTGGAGATCGACCCCATCAAACATGCCCACATGATGATTGCCCATATCGATAAAAAGCGGAAAGAACTGGGCATAGACAAGGCCAGGGAGAGGGTCCTTATGGATATGCAAAGCCGTCAGGAGATGGGTTAACAAATAGTGCAAAGAACTTTAATTAAAGTATAGAACTGATATTGAAATTTAAGGATAAGAATAAATCCTCAACGAAGGAGGAACAAAATGTCAAGATTAATAGCGTTTGCAGCCATACAGGGTGGCTATAAAGTGGTTTCACAGGCTGAAGGAGCATACCAGAAGGCCCTTGAGACGTATGATGCCAGCACAGCGGTCGGTTTTCCAAATACGGCCTATTTCCTGCCGGTTATATATTCTCTATTTGGAATAGAGGTTAAAACACTTGAGGACATGAAAGAACCCCTGGAAATTGCGCGGGGACTTCTTCCGCCGCATATTAAAGGTAAAAACTGGCTTCCTTTCCTGGGTCCTTTACTGGATGCGGGGATGGCAGGGATTATCTCTTTTGAAATTATAGAGGCGTTAAGGTATTTGAATGAGCCCGATTTTTATCTTCATGCGGAAGATCCGGATATCGACGCCGGTAAGATCTGGCTCGGGGCTGCGGATGATACCATTTTCAGAAAAAGGGGCGTCGAGTTTGTTGACGGATCAGCGCCGGGGTTTGCCGCGATCGTTGGAGCGGCGCCAACTCCTGAAATTGCCAAGATGATTGTTGAAGATTACCAGAAAAAAGGTCTTTACATGTTTCTGGCTGCGAGTCATAACGGTACATCTGTGACCGAACAGCTTATTGAAGCAGGCGTGCAGGTGGGGTGGAATACGAGGATCGCAACGTTTGGCCCTTATATTTCTTCAGCCGTATTTGCGGTCGGTTTTGCCAACAGGGTTGCCATGGCATTTGGTGGTGTTCAACCCGGTGATTATAAAAAGATACTGATGTATAATAAAGAGCGGGTATTTGCCTTTGTTAACGCTCTGGGTGATGTTGGAACCGAATGGGGCGTTGCTGCGGCAGGATGTGTAAACTGGGGTTTCCCCACCATCGCCGATACGGATATTACCCAGATCCTTCCTACGGGTATCTGTACGTATGAGCATGTGGTGTCCCCTGTTTCTTACGATGAAATCTGCCAGAGATCCATCGAGGTTCGCGGACTTAAGGTAACGGTATCCGAAATAAAGATTCCGCTTTCATATGGTCCGGCGTTCGAGGGTGAGCGTGTCCGTAAGGATGATCTCTACATGGAGATGGGCAGTAAGACCCAGTGTACCGAGCTGTGTAAAATGGCCGAGATGAATGAGATCGAAGACGGCAAGGTGGAAGTGATCGGCCCGGACATAGGCGATATCAAGAAAGGTGATCGATTGCCTCTGGGTCTCTATGTTCAAGTCGCCGGTCGCGAAATGCAACCCGACTTTGAGCCCATTCTGGAACGTCAGATGCACCATCTCATCAACTATGCCCAGTTTATCATGCACATCGGACAGCGGGACATCGCCTGGGTGAGGGTCAGTGATCAGGCCGTTGAGAAGGGCTTTACCATCAAGGATCTCGGTGTGATCTTGCACGCAAAACTGCACCAGGATTTCGGTAACATTCTGGATAAGGTTCAAGTGACCCTGTACACCCAACAGGAAGATGTGGATAAACTTACCAAACGGGCCAGGGCCGAGTACAAAAAACGGGATGAGCGGGTCGAGAACATGACCGACGAAAGTGTGGAGACGTTTTATTCCTGTACCCTGTGCCAGTCTTTTGCGCCCAGCCATGTTTGTATGGTCAGTCCCGAGCGGACCGGCCTTTGCGGTGCGTACAACTGGATGGACTGTAAGGCCTCCTATGAAATCAATCCAACCGGTCCCAACCAGCCCGTGGAAAAAGGCGAGGTTCTTGACCCGGTTCTAGGTCAGTTCAAGGGTGTCAATGATTTTGTTTTCAAGACCTCCCGGCAGACCATTGATCATTACAATTTATACTCCATCGTTCACGATCCCATGACCACTTGTGGTTGCTGTGAGGCCATCGCGGCGGTGCTGCCCGGTTGTAACGGTGTTATGAGCGTACATCGAGACTACCCCGGTGAGACCCCCTGCGGCATGAGGTTCACGACCCTTGCCGGCGTCATGGGAGGCGGCCTGTCCTCACCCGGTTTTGTGGGTCACGGCAAGTTTAACCTGACCCAGCGTAAGTTTATATCCGGAGACGGCGGCCTCTTTCGTATTGTGTGGATCCCCAAATCCTTGAAGGAAGAACTCAGGGACCGACTGGTTGCTCGTGGAGAGGAATTGGGCATGCCCGATTTCGTTGACCGGATTGCCGATGAAACTGTGGGAACGGATGAAGAAACCGTTCTGGCATTCCTCAAGGAAAAGGACCATCCCGCCCTCAAGATGGACCCCATCGTGGGGTAAAGATATAAACATGAGCCGAGGCGCGGTCCTGTGTGGCTGCGCTTCGGGTTTCAATTAATTCTGAGTTAGGAGTTTACTATGGCATTAACTGGAATTCAGATATTTAAAATGCTCCCCAAGACCAATTGCGGCGAGTGTGGGGTGCCCACATGCTTGGCTTTTGCCATGAATCTTGCCGCTGGAAAGGCTGAGTTGGATGCCTGCCCCTACGTTTCCGATGAAGCCAGGGAAGAGTTGGCAGAGGCTTCTGCCCCGCCGATTCGGCCCGTGGCTATCGGCGCAGGCGCCAGGGCTTTCAAGGTGGGCGGCGAAACCGTCATGTTCAGGCATGAGAAAACTTTTTACAACCCCACCGCGCTGGCGGCCATGGTATCATCCGATGTGGATGCAGCCGCCCTTGACACAAAGCTCAAAACCTGGAATGCCTTGCAGTATGAAAGGGTTGGGCTGAATTTGAGGCCGGAACTGGTGGCCGTAAAAGACGTCAGCGGTGATGCGCCCGCCTTTGCTGCGGTTGCCAAGAAAATCGCCGAGGAATCGGAATTCGGCCTGGTGCTCATGAGCGAAAAGCCGGATGTGATCAAGGCAGCCCTTGCGGGTTGCGCGTTCAAGAAACCGCTGATTTATGCGGCTACCAACGACAATGCCGATGATATGGGAAGCTTGGCCAAGGAAAGTGGCGTTCCCCTGGCGATCAAAGCAGACAATATGGATGACCTCATTGCCCTTAGTGATAAATTAACGGGCATGGGCTTAAAAGACCTGGTACTCGATTCAGGCGCCAGGGAAATGAAAGCGCTGTTACAGGATCAGGTGGTTATTCGACGAGCGCCGCTTAAGACCGCGAACAAATCGTTAGGGTTTCCCACCATCACATTTCCCTGTGAAATGGCGGACAACCTGGCCATGGAAACGCTTATTGCGTCCATGTTGATCGCCAAATACGCGGGCATTGCGGTGCTTTCCGATTTTGAAAGCGAAAGTCTCTTCCCGCTGTTGCTCGAGCGGCTTAATATTTTTACCGATCCGCAGCGACCCATGACTGTGACCGAGGGAATCTATGAGATCGGTTCACCGGATGAAAACTCTCCGGTAATGATCACCACAAATTTTTCGCTTACCTACTTTATTGTCAGCGGCGAGATCGAGGGAAGCCGGGTTCCCAGTTGGCTGTTGATCATGGATACGGAAGGCCTGTCTGTAATGACCGCCTGGGCTGCCGGGAAATTTTCCGGGGATGCTGTGGCCGTATTTGTCAAGAAGTGCGGTATCGCTGATAAAATTGCCCATAAGAAGATTATTATTCCGGGTTACGCAGCGTCCATCAGCGGGGAAATGGAAGAGGATCTCCCCGATTGGGGCATTATGATCGGACCCAGAGACGCCTCTCTCCTGCCCAAATTCCTGAAGGATATGCAGTAGTAAAAAACAAGCTGGTTTTTGAGTTTGTTGTGGCCTGGCCCGGCTGACGCTGAGGACATGACAAACTTATTGCCTGTCCTTTCAATTGTTAACATTTAGAGAAAAGGGAGTGTGCTCATGTTATTGATTGGTGAAAATTTGAATGTAATCAACACGATTATTGGCAAGGCGTTTAAGGAAAAGGATCCGGGCCCCATTGCCGAGGAAGCCAAACGCCAGAAGGAAAAAGCGATGGACTGGATTGACATCAACCTCGGACCTGCCAGAAAAGGTGGTCCGGAGCTGATGGAATTTGTGGTCAAGACGGTCCAGGATGCTATCGGAGATGAGATTCCCCTTTGTCTTGATACGTCCAATATCGAAGCCATGGAGGCGGGGCTGGCAGTGTGTAAGGGAAAGGCCATAATTAATTCCATCATGTGCAGGCCCGAGCGCTATGAGAAGATGATTCCGCTTGCAGCGAAATACAAAGCCAACATGATCGCCCTCATGTGGGGGCCGGACGGTCTTCCCCGGGATGATAATGAGCGCATGGCCTTGTCGGCGGAATTGCTGTATGCGGCTAATGAAGCGGGTGTTCCCAATGAGGATATTTTTGTGGACGGTATTGTGACGCCCGTTAATATTCAACAGCCGCAAGCTTTGAGCCTCATGGCCTATCAGGAGATGGTGGGAGAGATGTTTCCCGGCGTGAAATCCACCTGTGGTCTTTCCAATATCTCCAATGGTCCTCCGGACAACCTGCGACCCATTCTCAATCAAACCTATATGGTGATGCTGGAGCGCAAAGGGATGTATTCGGTCATTTCCGATGCCTATGATGATCAGTTGACCGCCATTGCCCGGGGAAAAAGACCGGACGTCGTGGAAGCTATTCATAAGGTGATGGATGAGGAGTCCATCGATATGGGCGCTCTGTCAAAGGAATTGCAGGACTATGTTAAAACAGCCAAGGTGATTCTGGGCCAGTCCCTCTATTCCGATTCATGGCTTGAACTGTAGAAAGCGCTAGATTTAAACCATAAAAGAGACACTTCCATCACTGTGTGGGGGGGTCTCTTTTTTTTGGCTGACCCCTAAAAGGAAAATTGGTATGGGTGATTTGGAAAAAATACAAGAAGAAATGACCCCCGGTGATTTTGAACGAAACGAGCAGGATAAACTCATTGCGGACCGTATGGCCCGGGTGGAACGCAAAATACTGGTTATGAGCGGAAAAGGGGGCGTCGGAAAGAGTACGGTAGCCGGTTATCTGGCCCTTTTATTGAGCAAAAAGGGCCATAAGGTGGGCTTGATGGATGTGGATCTTCATGGTCCCAGCATTGCCAGGCTCATGAAGGTTCAGGGCGGTTTCGACATGAGTCAGAAAGGGGTTGTGAAGCCCTACGCTTTTTCGGACCATTTAAGCATCGTGAGTCTGGAGATGATGCTCGGGGAAAAAGACATGGCGGTCATCTGGCGGGGGCCCATGAAAATCAGTGCCATTCGACAGTTTGTATCCGATATTGAATGGGGCGACCTGGATTTTCTGGTTGTGGATTCACCCCCGGGAACCGGGGACGAACCCCTTACCGTCGCTCAGACCATACCCGATGCGGAAGCCTTAATTGTCACCACGCCCCAGGAGATGAGCTTGGCGGATGTGAGAAAATCCATCAATTTTTGCCGTCAAGTCAACATGAAAATATTGGGCGTGGTGGAAAATATGAGCGGACAGCTTTGCCCTCACTGTGGCGAGCAGGTACCGCTTTTCGGCCGGGGCGGTGGAGAGAAAATGGCCCGGGAGATGGATGTACCCTTTCTGGGACAGATTCCCGCAGATGGGAAGATGGTAAACGCCGGGGACACGGGGGATCTTAAAGGGCTCATGGACCAGAAGGACCTGGAGATTAATGTTGCTTACGGCGATATTTTAAACGCGGTGCTTGCCGGTTAACAGTAAAATCCACCCAGGGCCCTTCGAGTCTTGGATCTTAATATCCCACCCACCTTTTCTCAAAATAGGTGAAAGACCCTTTTTTTCTTGACAGAAATCCTGTTTTGCAGCAGTGTTTTCGCTGATAATGTAAACCCTAACGTTGCATAAAATTTGAGTTCAAAACGCTTTAGATTAGGTCATAAAGGGACCAGCGTTTCTTTATGGCCTGATATAGAGCGAGCGTAGCGTTTTTGGACCAAAGGTTTGTGCAACGTTAGGGTAAACCGTAATCCAAGGGGATTCGGGAAAATCATCATGAGCGATAAACTGATTCAGGACCCGGCGCCGGGGGCATGCCGTCTTCGGTTTAGGGGTGATGTGCTGGTTTTCAGCCTTTCTTTGCCAAAAGACCTGAAAGGCAACGCATGGATTCGCACCAATCTGGGCCACGCGAAGGTCTCCCGGCGCGAGATTATTGATGAAGTTTGCTGTGGTGAGCCCCGGTTGCAGCGGGATTGGTTTGACATCCCCATGAAAAGGGTTTCCGAAACACTTTTTCGGAGCCATATTCCCCTCTGTGAGGTGGGGCATTTTGAAGCCAAATGCTATTTCTTGAAAGAAGATGAAACCACGCCCATCTGGCCGACCGGTCAAAATATCGTTATCAACGTGGAACCTAGCGATACCTGCTGTGCAAATATTATTTATAATGCTTTTGTAAGGCAGTTTGGTCCCAATATCGCCGGCCGTGCAGGACCGACACCCGTTATGGCGGATGGGATAAATGCCTTGAATCAGGCCGGTTATACGGTGATACCCCCCTCCGGCACCTTCAGGGATTTTATCGAGAAGCTGGATTTTATTATTTCAGAACTGGGCTGCCGGATTATTCAACTGCTACCGGTCCATCCCACGCCCACCACCTACGGACGGATGGGCCAGTTCGGCAGCCCCTACGCCGCGCTCGGTTTTTTATCCGTTGACCCGGCGCTGGCCCAATTCGATCCCAAAGCCACGCCTTTAGAACAGTTTATTGAACTGGTAGATGCGGTACATGGGCGGAATGCAAAGCTCATTATCGACATTGCCATAAACCATACGGGATGGGCGGCAAGGCTTCATGAAAAGCACCCTTCGTGGTTGGTTCGGGACCAGGATGGCGCCATTCAGGTGCCCGGGGCGTGGGGGGTGAAATGGGAAGACCTCACCAAGCTGGATTACACTCAACAAGATCTCTGGCAATATATGGCAGAGGTTTTTCTCACCTGGTGTCGTCGAGGGGTGGACGGATTTCGCTGTGACGCCGGCTATATGATTCCGGTTCCTGCCTGGCAGTATATCATTGCGTCTGTCAGAGACCAGTATCCGGGCGCCATTTTTTTGAACGAAGGCCTCGGTGGAAAGATATCCGTGACCCGAAATCTTTTAAGCAAAGGGAACTTTAACTGGGCTTATTCGGAATTGTTTCAGAATTATACCCGGGACCAGATCGAAAACTACCTTCCGGAAGCCATGGATATTTCAAAGACAGATGGCCTGACGGTTCATTTTGCGGAAACCCACGATAACCTGCGACTGGCAGAAAGATCTAAGGTCTGGGCCCGTATGCGGACGGCATTGTGTGCTCTTTTTTCCCCCAACGGGGCTTTTGGATTTGCCAATGGGGTGGAGTGGTATGCCACGGAAAAGATCAACGTTCACGAAGCCCCGTCACTAAACTGGGGAGCGGATAGCAACCAGGTAGAGAACATACAGCGAATCAATGCGATCCTTAAACACCATCCGGCATTCCATGATCGGGTGGATTTAAAAATGATACAGTGCGGCGTGGGGAATTATGTGGTCATGCTGCGGCGCCACGTGCCGACTGGAAAATGGCTTCTGGTGGCGGCAAATCTGGACGAGAATAAAGAAACAATTGCGTGCTGGGATAATACGGCAGTGCCTCATGGGGGGGCGTTAACGGATTTACTCGGTGGTGAAAAAGTGACTCTGGACCGGGTGGAAGGCCATTTCGGGGTTTTGCTGCTGCCGGGTCAAGTTCTCTGTCTGACGGCCGATCCCGATGATGCGGCGCTGCTTCGCGTGTCGTCAGACCCGACCCACGCGCCGCCTGAACGGATTAAACAGCAGCAATTGCGTGCCAAGGCCCTGGATATAAGGTGTTATTACCATGGATTGGACGATCTTGAATCCGCTGACCCGGATGAGATGGCGTCTCGATTGTCAAGGGATCCGGTGGTGTTTTGTGCTGAAATAAATCCACAAAGTGAAGAATCCCGAGTGGTGCAGTGGCAATGGCCGAGGGATTTAAAACGCCAGGTCATGGTGCCGCCGGGGCATTTTCTGTGGGTCGTTGCCGATACGGCTTTTCGTGCGAGTATCACGGATAAGCAGAATGCTATGCCGGTGTTGGCTTCGGAGGCATCTCTTGAGCTGGATGACGGGAAGCACTATATTTTGTTCACGCCTCAGGTCACACCCGAGGCGCACACCCCCCGCACCCTTGAACTAAGCGTTTTTGAGTGCGGTCGCACCGAGCATGCTGAAGCGCCGCTTCTCTTTCTATGCGAGCCTGAGAAGGGTCTTGTGAAAAGGCGTCTTGGCCAATCCAATGGGATGTCAAAATCCCTCTTTTTGCTGGGCACAAACCAACGCGGCGCCATGATGCGGGCGCCCATCCGATGGGGAACGCTTCCCAGCCGCTATGATGCGCTGCTGGCGGCAAACATGGATTCCCGTTATCCCGAAAGCCGGTTGGTTCTCTTGACGCGCTGCCGGGGGTGGGTCAGGTTTCAGGGATATTCTCAGGATATGGATGCACACTGTGTTGATGCGTTTGCGTTTGATGCGCATTCTCGGGGATGCTGGGGCTTCCGGGTCCCAACCGGTCAGGGTGAACATGTGGTGCTGAGGGTATGTCTTGAAATGGCGCCCGGGGAAAACCGGATTCGAATGGTGTGTTACCGGGATTCCGCTCAAGGGTTTGATGGACGGCTCAGTGATTCGAAACCCGTTGAGATTATTTTGAGACCCGACATTGAGTGGCGAAGTTTTCATGAATCCACCAAAGCTTATCAGGGAGCGGAGGCCCTTTTTCCTGACGCGGTAACCCCCACGCCGGATAAAGCCGGTTTTTTGTTTTCGCCCTACGGGCCGCAACAGTTCCTTTCGGTGCATATCTCAAAGGGTATTTTCCAGCTGGAGCCCGAATGGCAGTACATGGTACATCACTTCATGGACGAAGAACGGGGTTTTGATTCGGATTCGGATTTGTTCAGCCCTGGCTATTTTTCTGTACTTCTTGAGGGGGGAAAGGCTTTTGAACTGGTGGCTGGAGCATCAAGGGAGGGCGAGGAACGCCCGTCCGGGGAGGACCCGGTCGACGATGACGTTCTGAACCGGTTGTTCCATCAGGAAGAAACCGTACCCTTGGGCCAAGCCCTCGATGATGCTCTCGACCATTATGTGGTTAAGCGGGGGGACCTGAAAACGGTCATCTCCGGATACCCATGGTTTCTGGACTGGGGCCGGGATTCCCTGATCGTCGTCAGAGGTCTTGTGGCCGCAGGTAAGATGACGGAGGCCCGTGCGGTTCTCCGGCAGTTCGGACGCTTTGAACACGAGGGAACCCTGCCCAACATGATTAACGGAGAGGACGCGGGGAACCGGGATACCTCCGATGCGGCGCTGTGGTTTTTCGCGGCATGCGGTGATCTCCTCCGGAAGGAAGGGACCGCCTCTTTTCTGGCGGAAAAAGCGGGACGGCGCACCCTTAGCGAGGTGTTGCATTCCATCGGCCATTTTATGATACAGGGGACACAAAATGGCGTAAGAATGGACCCGGAATCGGGCCTTGTTTTCAGTCCCGCGCATTTTACATGGATGGACACGGATTTTCCCGCAGGCACCCCGCGAGCGGGGTATCCCATTGAGATACAGGCCCTCTGGTATAATGCCCTGAAGGTTCTCTCCCGTCTGGACGGGGAAAAGGGTGAATATGACTGGCGCGCGTTGGCTGCGTGCGTTCAAGCATCTATTATAGATCTATTCCGGCTGAACGAGAAATACCTGTCGGACTGCCTTCATGCCGTGCCGGGGGGTGCTGCAAAATCGGCAACCCCGGATGATTTTCTGAGGCCCAACCAGCTTCTGGCCATCACACTGGGCGCGGTTCAGGATCCAGCCATCTGCCGCCATATTCTGGCGGCCTGCAACGAGCTCCTGGTCCCCGGCGCCATCAGGAGCCTGGCGGATCGACCGGTTCGAGTGCCCATTTCAATTGTTCATAACGGCCGTGTTTTAAACGACCCGCACCAGCCCTATTGGGGAAATTATATGGGGGATGAAGACACGCGGCGAAAACCGGCGTATCATAATGGTACCGCCTGGACATGGCTGTTTCCGGTCTATTGCGAGGCTTGGGCCCAGACCTATGGCGATGCGTCCCGAAAAACAGCCCTGTCATGGCTTTCCAGCAGTATCGGGCTCATCAACAGCGGTTGCCTGGGGCAGGTGCCTGAAATCCTGGACGGGGATTTCCCCCACACACAGCGGGGCTGTGACGCCCAGGCCTGGGGGGTCAGTGAATTGCTGCGGGTCTGGAAGAAACTCGGCGGTTTGACATGAAGTCGTGTGGACGGACAACATTGATGCACTCGTAAAAAATCACAAATCCATCTGTAGATGGGACTTTTTACGACGCCATCTACCAACTTATTAAGGATCTTGAAAAATCAGGTTTTATTAATCGAGGTGGCAAAGGTAGTCATCGTAATTTTATTCAAAGGAATCGGTATTACAGTTTCAGGTAGACTTGGGGATGATGCAAAACATTATCAAGAAAAAGAAGTTGCGGTGAAAATAAAGAGGTCTAAAAAATGAGTAAAAAAGATCATTATCTAAAAATTGTTGAGTGGTCGAATGAAGATCAATGCTATGTTGGTTCAATTCCCGGCTGGATTGGTAAATGTTGTCATGGAGATAACGAAGAAGAAGTTTATCATGAATTATGTCAAATACTTGAAGAATGGATTGAAATTTATGAAGAAGATAATATTCCTTTACCATCAAGTATCGCCTCAAAAAAATTCTCTGGTAAATTCCAACTACGAATTGATAGTGATTTACATAAAGCGCTTACTATTCGGGCAATACAAGCAAATGAAAGTTCAAGTTAAAGAAAAAACGGGGAAAGGCCAAAATCAAGGCCAGTGTCCTTGTTACATTGTCTGACGGAAACAAAGCAAGAATCATCTTTGTCCCCTGTGACAAAAAACGGGGCTGGCTCGCTCTTTTATATAAGGTTGTACGGCAAACTCTGGGACATCGAAGTGTTTTTCAAAATGTGCAAGCAACACCTGAAACTGGTCAAAGAGATCCGAATCCGGAACTATGATGGTTTAATCGGGCATACTTATCCTGGTAATGGTCAGATATAATATATTGAGCCTGTTCCAAAGAGAAAACATTGACCAACGGTCTTTTGGAGATTTATTCAGAGCCTGCAATGAAGAATTGGCCAACATAGCTTTCATTGATGCCTTGAAGAGGATAATGCAACTGGCCATGGCTTGTGCTACGCAATGCCTATAAATTGTCTGAAAGTGTCATAACTTCCATGCTCGACCAGCCATTCCCGGTCGTATTGTTTTTCTTGAAAAGTCAAGCACTTACGATTTGCAGTTTCGTGAAGGATTT